>CALKJA010000074.1 GCA_937995865.1 uncultured Paracoccaceae bacterium
CGTACGTTCATTGGGTGCAAGACCATAGAACGCCGGGCCATTCAGCGAGGTGTACGCCTCAAGCTTGTCCAATGCGCCTTCGTTTTCAAAGACATGCGCAAGGCAGCTCATTGTATTGGTGGCTGAAAAGACGCCCGCGCATCCGCATCCGCTTTCTTTGGCCGCGTCTACATGTGGGGCGCTGTCGGTACCAAGAAAGAAACGCGGGTCGCCTGAAGTGGCAGCCTTAACAAGTGCTTTTCGGTGACTTTCGCGTTTGGCAATCGGCAAGCAGAAGTAATGTGGCCGAATGCCCCCCTTAAACATTGCGTTGCGGTTGATGATAAGGTGGTGCGTGGTGATGGTTGCTGCCAAATTGCTTTGCGACAAGATATAAGACACGGCGTCGGACGTCGTGACATGCTCCATTACAACACGTAGGTCCGGCACGGCCTTGCGCAGCGGATCCAGCACCCGATCAATGAACACGGCTTCGCGGTCGAATATATCGATCTCTGCATCTGTCACTTCACCATGCACACACATCGGCATGCCAATTTCCGCCATCTTTTCCAGAACCGGGCGGATACGGTCAAAGTCCCGCACCCCAGAGGAAGAATTGGTTGTGGCTCCGGCAGGATACAGCTTTGCAGCGGTGACGATGCCCGCAGCATGGGCGGCGGCAAGATCGGAAGGGTCTGTGCTTTCTGTAAGATAGAGCGTCATAAGCGGAGTGAAGCTGGCCAGCTCTGGTGGGATCGCCGCAAGGATGCGCGCGCGGTAGTCGGCGGCGTCTTGGCCGGTCACAACGGGGGGCACAAGGTTTGGCATAACGATGGCGCGCTCGAAATGGCGGGCGGTCTCTGGCAATACGGCGGTCATAACGGGCCCGTCACGGAAGTGAACATGCCAGTCGTCGGGGCGGCGGATCGTAAGTTCTGTTGTCATGGGCCACGCTTAGCGCGGAACTGCCGGAAAGCGCCAGAGGGTGGCGGCGATTGTCTAAATTTTGGGCAATCCGCCGCGTTTCGCGCCAGTTCGGCACAGTTTTCTTGCGGCGCTTAGGTGCCACGTCTTAACCTTTGAGCAAGAACCGGGGGAAGAATGTTCGATTTAGCGCAACCTGTGATGCAACGCGCCAAGGGATCCGCGCGCTTGTCCTTTGAGGGGGGGCGCTTGCGCGATCTTGCGCAAGCCGGTTCGGCCAAGGTTATGATCCCGCGCAGCCATGATCCGGTGCCCGAGGCTGTGTTTTTGAACACAGCAGGTGGGCTCACAGGCGGCGATCACTTTCAGTTTGATGCGTCGGTGGATGCGGGCGCTTTGATGCTGACCACACAAACCGCCGAGCGCGCTTATGCCAGCACGGGTGCCGAGGCGCGGGTTGATGTGCGGCTGCGGGTCGGAGCCGGGGCCGCGCTGTTTTGGTTGCCGCAGGAAACGATTCTTTTTGACACGTCACGCTTGCGGCGGCGCACAGTGATTGAGGCCGCATCTGACGCGCGCGTTTTGGCGCTTGAGACTATCGTGCTGGGTCGCGCCGCAATGGGAGAGCGCTTGGGCCGTTTTTCCCTTCATGACCGTCGTGAAATCACGCGTGGTGAGCGGTTGGATTGGCTGGATCCTTTAGTCCTTGATGAAACCTTGATCGGGCAGGCGGCTGGTCTGGGCGATGCGCGGGCCTTTGCAACGCTTGTACTAAGCGCACCGGATGCCGAAGATATCGCAGCTTCTTTGATGCTGCCCAAAAGGCTTGCGCTTTCGGCTTGGGAGGGCAAGCTGGTGGTCCGTGCAGCCTATCCTGATCTATGGCCCCTCAAACAAGATCTTGCGCCTGTATTGCGGCGGCTGGCTGGCGGCCAGTTGCCCCGGGTGTGGAACGTATAAGACGAGAAACGGAGAGAACATGAACCTGACCCCCCGTGAAAAGGACAAGCTGCTGGTCAGCCTTGCAGCCATGGTTGCCCGTGGGCGGCTGGCGCGCGGCGTGAAGCTCAATCACCCCGAAGCAATTGCCTTGATTACAGATTATGTCGTTGAGGGCGCGCGTGATGGTCGTTCAGTCTCGGACCTGATGGAGGCCGGCGCGCATGTTATTACCGCTGATCAATGTATGCCGGGCATCGCATCTATGATCCATGATGTTCAGGTCGAAGCTACTTTTCCAGACGGGACCAAGTTGGTCACCGTCCACCATCCCATCCGCTAAAGGAGTGTAACTATGTTAGCGTTTATTATTGCCGTAGCTGCTGGATTTGGGGCCCGTTATGTGCGCGCGCCCATCGAAAAATTTGTGGAGACTGTGCTTCTCGACAAGATCAATATCTCAAAAGAAGACAGTATGGCGCTGTCTTATGCGATATGCCTGTTGGCCGCCGCGATCCTGATATCTTTGTCTGGGTCCAAGGTGCCGGTCTTTGTGGTGTTGCTCGGTGGTATCTTGGGCCTGTTTGCAAAAGAGCTGTACACAGCGATCAAAAAAGCCGTCGAGGGCCGTAAGGCAGAACCGACGCCAGAACCCACGCCTGAGCCAGCGCTCGACGCCGAAACAAAAGAGGACTGATCATGATCCCCGGAGAGGTATTTCCAGCACAAGGTGACATCACGCTGAATGCGGATTTACCTGTAACAACAGTGATGGTCGCCAATACTGGCGACCGTCCGATCCAAGTGGGAAGCCACTATCATTTTGCCGAAACGAACGCCGGTTTATCGTTTGACCGCGAGGCGGCGATGGGCATGCGGCTGGATATTGCGGCTGGGACCGCCGTTAGGTTCGAACCGGGTCAGCAACGCGAGGTTTCGTTAGTGCCATTGGGCGGCAAACGCGAGGTCTATGGCTTCAATGGCCAGGTCATGGGTGCGTTGTGATGAGCTGCTTTACTCGAATCGGCCGCAATACCGCGTATGCTCTTTTGGGCCTAAGCTTGCTGTGTGCCTTCCTCGGTTTGGTTGTGGCGTTTGGCACACCGGACATAGCAGCGCACGAAGCTGCGTTCGCTAAATCTTTTGGAACACCTACGAGCGGCGAGCGTATCGACTCAACGCTGTTGTTGGTGTTTGCAGCACTCCTTCTAGGCGTGTCGATCGAAATCAGTGCCAAACTGTCCAATCAAAAGGCGAATACCTAACATGCCTGCCAGAATCTCACGCGCCGCATATGCGGATATGTATGGACCCACCACCGGGGACCGCGTTCGGCTTGCCGATACCGATCTGATCATCGAAGTGGAAAGAGACCTCACCACCTATGGGGAAGAGGTCAAATTCGGCGGCGGTAAGGTGATCCGCGATGGTATGGGCCAAAGCCAAATGACCCGCGCCGAAGGTGCTGTGGATACCGTGATCACCAACGCGCTCATTGTGGACCATACTGGGATCTACAAAGCAGATGTAGGTTTGCGCGACGGGCGCATTCACGCCATCGGCAAAGCGGGCAATCCTGATACGCAACCCGCCGTCGATATCATCATCGGCCCCGGTACTGAGGCGATCGCTGGCGAAGGGCGCATCCTCACGGCAGGCGGTTTTGACGCCCATATCCACTTTATTTGCCCGCAACAAATGGAAGACGCGCTGCATTCTGGCATGACCACAATGCTAGGCGGAGGCACGGGCCCCGCACATGGCACGCTGGCCACAACCTGTACGCCGGGCCCTTGGCATATCGGGCGGATGCTTCAAGCGATGGATGGGGTGCCGGTGAATATCGGCCTGTCATGCAAAGGCAACGCGAGCCGCCCCGATGCTTTGGTAGAAATGGTCAAAGCGGGTGCTTGCGCCATGAAACTGCACGAAGATTGGGGCACCACGCCGCAAGCTATCGATACCTGTTTGAGCGTAGCCGATGATATGGACGTGCAGGTGATGATCCACACTGACACGCTCAACGAAAGCGGCTTTGTGGAAAATACCGTGGCGGCCATGAAGGGGCGCACCATTCACGCGTTTCATACCGAAGGGGCAGGCGGCGGGCATGCGCCTGATATTATTAAGGTTTGCGGGCTGGATCATATCATCCCAAGCTCGACCAACCCCACGCGCCCCTATACGGTCAACACGCTTGAAGAGCATCTCGATATGCTCATGGTTTGCCACCACCTTGATAAATCGATCCCCGAAGACGTGGCCTTTGCTGAAAGCCGCATCCGCAAGGAAACCATCGCCGCCGAAGACATCCTGCATGATATGGGCGCGTTCTCGATCATCGCCTCGGACAGTCAGGCTATGGGCCGTGTCGGAGAGGTGGCGATCCGCACATGGCAAACCGCCCATAAGATGAAGGTCCAGCGTGGCCGTTTGCCCGAAGAGCAGGGCGACAATGACAACCTGCGTGTGCGCCGTTACATCGCAAAATACACAATCAACCCTGCCATCGCCCACGGTATTGGAGGCCAGATTGGGAGCATTGAAGTTGGCAAACGCGCTGACCTTGTGATGTGGGATCCCGGCTTTTTCGGAGTGAAACCTGAAATGGTGCTTGTCGGTGGCTCGATCGCTGTGGCTCAGATGGGCGATCCGAACGCATCCATCCCCACACCGCAGCCCGTCTACACGCGGCCGATGTTTGGAACGATGGGGCGCAATGTGGAAAACTCTGCTGTGCTCTTTGTATCTGAAGCGGCTGAAACGGATCATCTTGGGCTGGCGAAACAGACCGTCGCAGTCAAAAACACACGCGGGATCGGCAAAGCAGATATGGTGTTGAACGATGCCACGCCCGTGGTTGAGGTGAATCCAGAAACCTATGAAGTACGGGCGGATGGAGAGCTGTTGACCTGTGAACCAGCCTCTGAACTTCCAATGGCGCAGCGGTACTTTCTGTTTTGAGACTCGCGCTTTGCGTCTTGGTTTTTGCGGGGGCGGCGCAAGCATGCCCCACGTCTGCTGATCTTGAACGCGGGATTACCTTTGAGCGCGCGGATGGGTCACGACAGGATCATCAACGGCTTGAAACCGGCGAAATCGTGGTGGGCCATGTGCGCGCGACCGGAGCGCAGGCAGGCTGGTCGCTTACCGCGCATGGTGTTCACACACTCGAAAGCACGCGAAGCACGGAACGTCCCAACTGGCAAACTGGGTCCGAAGCAATTGCGCCGCCGCAACTTAACGTTCAACAGCGCCGCGATGTGATCGAGGGTATGTTTGTGACGCGTTTTGCGACCTACACGCAGCCGGAGCCAATCCAGTCAGATATCAGTGGGTGCACCTTTGAGGTCTATCGCGTTGGACAATACGAAAACGGTGCGAATTTGGTCAATTTTCGTGCGTTTGATTGGTTCCCCGCATTGGGCACCGGCGTGATGGTTGGGTCGCGCATGGGCGATGTAGACGAAATCACCGCTTCTGTGACTGCAATACAGTGGTAAGGGTTGCGTGTGATGCATGGCGGGTTTGCCAAGGTTTGGGGTGAAAGGACAGTGTCGATGACGTATTTTCTGCGTGTGCGAAACACACAACCGAAAGAGGCCGATTATGGCATCCATTTCCGACATTCCCGTAGGCCGCTCGGTCGCAGACGCTTTCACATCGCTTGTTCATGGGATCGGCGAAACATTTGTCGCGGCCGGTCGCGCGCGCGCCCGTTGCGACGAGATCGAAGCGCTGTTGAAGCTCTCGGACGCGGAACTTGCCAATCGCAGCCTGACACGCGATCAGGTTGGTCGTTTTGTGCACCGCGACAAAATCGGCTTTTAAGCACGCGTAACTGGGGGCAGACATGAGTTTGCCCCGCGCGCATAGCATCGTTTCAAACGCGGACGATGCCGTGGATCATGTCACATTGGACTATGCCGGGCGGCTTTTGCGCCGCAAGCGGCTTGTGGCTGATGCTGGGCTTAGCTTTGTCGTGGATCTGGCTCACACCACGCATATCAACCCCGGTGAGGCCTTTTCCCTAGAGGATGGCCGCTCCGTTGGTATTCGGGCGGCTGATGAGCCGCTTTTGCACATCACAGGCAATCTTGCGCGCCTTGCGTGGCATATTGGCAATCGGCACACCCCGTGTGAGCTGCGCGAAAACGCGCTGCGCATCCAGATGGACCCGGTGCTGCGTGATATGCTTGCGCAGCTGGGGGCAGAGCTCGAAGAGGTAACTGGCCCGTTTACGCCAGAGGGCGGCGCTTACGGGCATGGCCGCACGATGGGGCATTCCCATGATCATGACCATACGCATGACCACGGGCATGACCACGGGCATGACCACGACCACGGGCACACGCATGAACACTGATCTGTTGACGTTGACGCAATGGCTCTCTCCGGCGTTCCCGCTGGGCAGTTACGCCTATTCGCATGGGCTAGAGACCGCAATTTCGGTCGGAGCGATCTGCGATGAAGCAACTCTTGAGGCGTGGTTGCGGGTGATCATAGCCAAAGGCGCTGGCCGAAATGATGCAGTTCTTCTGGCAGCGTCGCGTCGCGGAGAAGACGTGCAAGCAACGGCACGCGCACTTGCGGGTAGCAAAGAGCGGCTCGAAGAAGCGATGGCGCAAGGCGCGGCATTTGCAGGGACTTTGCGGGCAATGGGGCATCATATTTCGGATGCGGTTTTGCCTGTTGCACTCGGAGAGGCTTCACGCGCTCTTGAGCTGGAAACGCATGAAATTTCAGCGCTTTATCTGCATAGCTTTACGTCAAACCTTATTTCTTGTGCGGTGCGGTTCGTGCCGCTTGGTCAAACTGCTGGGCAGCGAGTTCTGGCGCGGCTTTCGCCGCTTATCGCGCAAGTGGCACAAGAGACTGAAGCAGCCGGTTTAGACGATCTCAGTGGTGGCGCATTTATGAGTGATATCAGTGCGATGCAGCACGAATCTCAACACGCAAGGGTATTCAGAACATGAGCGTAAATGGCCCGCTACGCATCGGTATCGGTGGCCCTGTCGGCGCAGGTAAAACCACGCTGACAGAACAATTGTGCCGCGCGATGTCGCAAGACTTCTCGATCGCGGTGATCACTAATGACATCTACACCCGAGAAGACGCAGATTATCTGGTGCGGGCCCAAGCCTTGCCTGAGGCCCGGATCAAAGGCGTTGAAACGGGCGGCTGCCCTCATACGGCGATCCGCGAAGACGCGTCCATAAATATGCGTGCGGTGGCCGAGTTGACGTCCGAGATCCCGGATCTTGATGTGATCTTTATTGAAAGCGGTGGCGATAACCTTGCCGCTACATTCTCACCTGAGCTGGCGGACCTCAGTCTATATGTCATTGATACCGCAGCGGGGCAGGACATTCCGCGCAAGAAGGGGCCGGGCGTCACCCGCTCGGACCTTCTAATTATCAACAAGACGGATCTTGCGCCCTATGTGGGTGTCGATGTGGACCAGATGCGTGTCGATGCCGCTGCAGGGCGCGGGGCGTTGCCATTTGTCATGGCAGCGCTGAAATCAGGGGCAGGCGTCCCAGAGGTTGTTGCATTCATTAAGCACGAAGGAGGACTCTAGCACCTATTCGGCAGCACGTGCGGATCTCAGCTGGCGATTGGCGCGTTCAAATGCTCGTCGCATACGCGGCATGGTTTTGCGCTCCAGCACGCTGCTGGCCATCCAGGCCACCAGCTGCGGGCGGTCTTGATCTTCAATTTCGGTCAAAAGCGAACGCATGTAAGGCCCATAGTCCCGCCGCGCGCGATAGATCTTCGCAAATTCTAAAAGCGACAGCTTTTTGTCCAACGCGAGTTGGATCATTTTGGGGACAAGCCCCATGTCTTCCAACGCGTCTTCTACGTTGTGGCCTAAATGGCGGCACCGAAAGCGCGTTACGCCTGGACGGGCGAACAACGCGGAATGCATTGCTTCCACATCTTCGTCCGGATTGTATAAGACCAACGTGTGACGCGCGCCTTCGGCCATTTCGGGCGCAAAACCATACCGATCTGTGAATGAATTTATCCGTTGGGACGCAAAGCGCGGATCCCATTCTGTCATGCGGGGGTCAAGTGTCGCCTGCGGGCTAATGACAACAACGTCAGACCCCGGTGCGGCAATTGAAAATGCCGCAGCGCCATAGCCTCCGAGCCCGGTTCCAAAGAACACCACATGCTCAAAATCTTCGAAGACGCCGCCATCTGTTAGATGGTCAAAGAATTCGTAAACGGCATCGGAACGAAACCATGTTGGCCGGGTGCACATGACGGTTATAACCGCACAATTGCCAATCTCTTGGGCCAAGTTCAGTCCGTAGGGTAACGACATATCGCGCGAATTGCGGATATCGCTGGCAGATTCGAAGGTCACAATAAGCTTGTCACCTGTCCCCACTTGCATCACGTGATGCGCCGCGTCGAGCTCTAGGTATTCGCCATGCGCGGAAACAAAATCGCGCAGTGCCGTTTGCCACGGGCCCTTTTGCATCTCCGAGAGGTCTGGCAGATCAATTTCCATAACCATACATCCAACTATTAACTATTCTTGCACAACCTATGTTGCCGCATTTGGGCAAAAATTAGGAGCGTTCAAGCTGATTCCAAGGTTACACGCAGGTTAGAAAAAGGCTTGGAGCCCCGTTTGAGCCCGCCCCAAGATCAACGCATGGACATCATGTGTCCCTTCGTAAGTGTTCACAGTCTCAAGGTTCATCGCGTGGCGCATAATCTGAAACTCATCAGAGATCCCGTTGCCGCCATGCATATCGCGGGATGCGCGCGCGATATCCAGCGCTTTGCCGCAATTGTTGCGTTTCATTAGGCTGATCATCTCGGGAGCCGCGGTACCTTGGTCCATCAACTGGCCCAGCCGCAGCGCCCCTTGAAGGCCAAGCGCGATTTCAGTTTGCATGTCTGCAAGTTTCTTTTGGAAGAGCTGAGTTTGCGCCAATGGTCGGTCAAATTGGTGGCGATCAAGCCCGTATTGGCGGGCTGCGTGCCAGCAGAACTCGGCGGCCCCCATCACCCCCCAGCTGATCCCATAACGCGCGCGGTTTAGACAGCCAAATGGGCCTTTGAGACCTTGCACACCCGGCAAAAGCGCATCTTCGCCAACCTCAACACCATCCATAACAATTTCGCCGGTGACGGACGCGCGTAGGCTGAGTTTGCCTTCGATTTTTGGGGCAGAAAGGCCGCTCATGCCTTTTTCAAGAACAAAGCCTCGGATCTTGCCGTTATGCGCATCAGATTTCGCCCAAACCACAAAGACATCAGCAATCGGAGCGTTAGAGATCCACATTTTAGCGCCGGTAATTTTGTAGCCGTTTGCTGTCTTTTCGGCCCGCGTGTTCATACCGGCCGGGTCCGAGCCTGCATCTGGTT
>CALKJA010000075.1 GCA_937995865.1 uncultured Paracoccaceae bacterium
GGGCTGGGTGAAGCTGGCCGAGGCAAACTTTTCATCCCCTACATTTACCGAAGATCTTTCTGCTTTGCGCAGCGCTGGGCAGTCTGCCGCGGCGGAAGCAGGTGTGCCATTTGGCTGCAAATTGGTTTTGCCAAACGATCAGATAAAAGAGCTTGTCCTGCGCGATGACACTCCGACCCAACGATCGGTGTCGATGGCGCTTGAGGGCGCGACCCCGTACGCGCTGAGCGAGCTGGAGTTTGATTGGCGCGCCGAAAATGGCAAAACCCGGATCGCGGCCGTTGCTAAAGAGACGCTTGAAGAAGCGCTTGGGTTTGCGACTGAGAATGCGCTGTCACCCATCGCCTTTGTAGCGCTGCCTTCAGAAGGTTGGTCTGATACGGAGGCGTTTTTCACAACCATTGACGGCGCTCCAGCACCAAAGCCTCTGCGCGATCCAGCGCCCTACAGACGTGTGGACGTCGCCATCGCAGCGCCTGTGGGTCCGGAACTTACCATTGAATCAGATGCCGTAAATCCTTCTGAACAAGAGGCCGGTGCATCTGAAGCCCAGGAAAAAGATCTGCCGGCCGAAACCGATGTCGCCGATGCGGGCAACAGGCCGACAACCGAAGACATTCAGAACGAAGCAACGCCCTCTGCCCCGGCGCCTACCGACGTTCCCAATGTTGAAACTGTACCACAAAATGCCGAAACGGCATCTGTAACAGAGCACCCATCAAGCGTTGCTTCTGTTCGGCTGCCCGAGGCGGGCCGCGCCCCAGCGCTTGGTGCAGCGCCAACGGTGGCTCCCGCCTTTGCCCCGGCTCCGCCTCCGGCGGCACGAGTTGGCGCTCCTTCAGTGCCATCGCCATCCGCTTCAGACGCAACTCCGCGTCTCAACGCTACACTCGGCACAACACCAGGCGCCGCTACCCCGCTGTCCGCACCAACACGCCCGGCTTTTGAAGAGGTCCCGCCTCAACCGATTGCGCCGCACGTAACCAATACAAAAGTCCCGACCGACGATCATGAGGCGACGCCAATTGCTGCGCCGGACAGTATCGCCGAAGCCGACATAGCAGATATGGCGGCATCCCTTGGCCCAGACGGCCTAATCCCTGGAACGGCCGATACGGCAGAAACCAAAAACGGCGTGTTTGCGGGCTTCCGCAGCCGCCGAAAAGCCGCGTCAGAAGATCTACCCGAACGATCCCCTGAAGCGACGTCTGCGGCAATCGCCACAAGGCCGCGCGCAAACAATGACCGGGTCCGCGGCAAGCCAAAATATCTTGGATTGATCCTTACGGTCATCCTGATCCTTGTTCTTTTGGCCGTTGCTGCCTTTGCGGCGGTGCGCGAGGATGGGTTGGCGCGCTTCTTTGGCGGAAGTGCAACACCTGAAGTGCCGGATGTTCCACAGTCCGCGCTTGCAGTGCCAAACACGGCTTTGCCACCTGTTGAAACCACAGCACTTGCGCCCGTTTCGATTGCTCCAGCTCCCTTGGCCGCCCTTGGCGTGGATAGTGCGGCAACCCCAAGCACGACACCCACAAAGCCACAGCCCAGCGATGTAGAGTTGGAGCGTCTATACGCGGCGACAGGCATTTGGCTCATCGTGCCGCCTTCTCCTTCTGCGCCTGCACCGTCCGAGCTAGAGAGCTTTTATGTGACGTCAATCGATGGATCGGTGAACACAGGCGATGCAGTCGCGCTGTCGTTGGTAGCCGGGTTTGACTCTGATATGCGCCCGGCATCGCAACCTTTGCCGCCCGCCCCAGGCACACGATTCACCTTTGATGCAAATGGGCTGCTTGTTGCCACGGCTGAAGGCGCCGTTTCTCCATTGGGCTATACGGTCATTGCAGGACGCCCCTCAATAACTCCGCCTGTGCGCATACAAGAGGCGGCGGCTCCATCCCAAGCAGGGATCGCCCGCCTTGCCGCTTTCCGCCCTAAATTGCGGCCGGAGGGGCTTATTGAGAATGCCGAACGCGTGGCCAACGGCGGATTCACACAAGTTGAGCTTGCTGCGTTCCGCCCACGTTTGCGCCCCGCATCTGCTCAAGCCGCTGCCGAGGCGGCCGCACTTGCCGCCGCAGAAGCGGATACCGAGAGCGATGAAATCGCGGAGGAGTCGGACTACGCTGTCATCGCATCTTTGCGGCCAGAGAGCCGCCCTCGCAACTTTAGCCGCGTGGTCGCTGAGGCCAAAGCATCCCAACCCACAGAGGTTGCTGTGGCAGCCCCCGTCACACCCCGGGCTACCCAGCCAAGCGGTCCGACCCGTGCGTCCGTTGCGCGCGCCGCTACAACCGAGAACGCCATAAATCTGCGCCGCGTCAATCTGATCGGCGTGTATGGTAAGACCTCAAACCGCAGCGCGCTGGTCCGGTTGGCCAATGGTCGGTTTGTTAAGGTGCAGGTGGGTGACCGTATGGATGGCGGGCAAGTTTCTGCGATCAGCGAAAGCGCGTTGCGCTACGTAAAACGCGGCCGCAACGTAGTCCTTGAAATCCCTAGCGGCTGACGATTTTCAAGCCATCCCGGCGCAAGCCCGCCGAAAACATGCCGCCTTTTGCATATTTCTATCGCTCTGTTAACCAAACTCCCCCTATGCTTCTTCTAATTCAAGAAAGGTTCGGGCCGCATGGTTGATTTCCTGCTGCAAGCCACGCTGTATTTAGGCGCAGGGCTCATTGCTGTCCCGCTCGCCATGCGTTTTGGGCTGGGTTCAGTGCTAGGGTACTTGATTGCCGGGCTGTTTATCGGGCCGGTGCTTGGAATGGTCGGCGATGTGAATGATCTCCAGCATTTCGCAGAGTTTGGCGTGGTGATGATGCTCTTTCTCATCGGGCTTGAATTGGAACCCCGTGCACTTTGGGCAATGCGAGGCCGGCTTTTGGGCCTGGGCGGGCTACAGATCACCGTCACAACCGCGCTGATCGCGGCGGCGGCTTTGCTGCTTGGTCAGGTTTGGCAGGTTGCATTGGCTGTGGGCTTAATCTTTGCCCTCTCTTCAACTGCCATCGTGCTGCAAACCCTTACGGAAAAAGGGCTCTTGTCTTCCCAAGGTGGGCGCTCTGCGTTTTCGGTCCTACTGGCACAAGATATCGCCGTCATTCCAATGCTGGCCCTTTTGCCGCTTTTGGCCGTGACACCCCTAGTGATCGGTCAACCGGACGGATCAATCATCCGCGGCGCAGACCTCGTCCATGATGCGCATCATAGCTATTCGCTTGTTGAGGGGCTTCCGGGCTGGGCGGTCACGCTTGTGACCGTCGGGGCGGTTGCGGGGATCGTTCTGGCAGGCCGTTACCTTACCGGCCCACTTTATCATGTCATCGCCCGGACCCATCTTCGCGAACTTAACACCGCCTTTGCCCTGTTTATCGTCGTCGCAATTTCCGCCTTGATGTATTTGGTTGGCCTTTCACCTGCCCTCGGCGCGTTTTTAGCCGGGGTTGTTCTCGCAAATTCGGAGTTCCGGCACGAGTTGGAAAGCGCAGTAGAGCCATTCAAAGGGCTGTTGCTTGGGCTGTTCTTTATGACTGTGGGTGCAGGGATTGATGTGGGCAAACTTGCGTCGCAGCCTCTGGCGTTTCTTGGCCTAGCGC
>CALKJA010000076.1 GCA_937995865.1 uncultured Paracoccaceae bacterium
AACTGACTTGCGCAAACGCCCAGCACCGAAGTTCGCCCCCGAGCCGCCCAAATTTCAAGCAAATAACACCGCGCGATCAAGCATCTGCAAGCAACCCAACAGCTTCAATTGCTGATACCGCCACTGCAGCATCGTTTTCTGAGGTGTCCCCCGTGACACCCACTGCACCAAGCACGCGGCCCTTTGCGTCTCGGATCAAAACGCCACCCGGCACCGGGACAACTTGGCCACCATAGACACCGTTTATTGCGGCCATGAAATATCCTTGCGCCTCGGCGCGCGCCATCTGTGCCGATCCCGGCATGCCCAACATCACGGCGCCATACGCTTTGCCATGTGCAATACTAAACCGTCCGGGCGCAGCATCATCCTCGCGCTCAAATGCAATCACATGGCCGCCTTCATCCAGCACAACAACACTCAGAGGCTTAAGCCCATCCTTGCGCCCAACGACCAAACATCCGCGTATGATCCGCCTTGCTCGGCTCAATGAAACACCCATGCTACCCTCCTTTTGACCTTGTCACTTACCCACCGCCTAGCGCGCGCGTTTGCACCGAACAGAGCAATATTTGACCTCGCCCCAAACCTTGGCCCATTTCTTGCGCCAAGTAAAAGGCCGCCCGCAGGTCAAACACATCTTTTGCGGCAGGTTTGCTTTCTTAATCCGTTGGCCCAATTGTGCTTTCCTTCAATGATCCAACCACTCTCCCGCTAAGGCGCTTGCAGGATTGGGGCGGGCGGGCAGCTGTGTTGTGCAACACCCCAATAATCAGGCTCTACAACATAGACGCACCACGGAACCCGTCCACATCGCTTATTGGCAGTTCCACATGTTGAGCGCCCTGACAGCCCGTTTGAGCCAAACTGAACTTTGCATTTGCAGGGATCTAAAACGCTGCTGCGCAATATAGCCTGCCTCTGCTTCACTACCCAGAGCTTGGCACAGGCCCGCCGCGCGGCTAGGCTGGGCTTATTATTAGAGCATACCCTTTTTTTGGAGATTTCATATGACCACAGCACGAGATTGGCTTGACCTCGCAAAAGAGGCCCTGCCTCAAAGCATCAAAGACGCCGAAACGTTCTACAAGATTGGCAAAGCCGCCGAGAAAAGCCGCAAGGAGCTTAAAGGCAAAGAGATTGCCGACGAACACCTCTCAGTCTTCAAGAAAGACTGGCTTTCGCGCGAAGAAACGCGACTGAAGAAAATTGTAAAAGGCTATGAGAAGCTCAACAAAGGCATCTACAGTTGGGACATGCCCAATTTCGACAAGTTTGAGAACGACTGCCGCAAAGCCAAAAAGAACCCGGACAAGCTGTTCAAAGCGATCAATGCCTTTGATAAAGCCTTGCGCAAACATCTGCGCGACGTAAAGACCGGCCACGCCGCTGCCAAAAAGCTAAAGCCGCGGATCAAGAATTTGATCAAACACCACGAACTGCAATTAAAAGTCGCGAGACAGCTCGAAAGCTCTTTCAAAGATATTATGAAAGTCGCAGTGATCGGCTCTTACCAAGCCGAATTCCTGATCTATATGCTGCACGCCAAAGAACTTGCACGCCTGAATGCCAGCGCCTTGTCAGCGTTGCGACGCACGCAAAAGCATCTCGATAAGATCACCAAAGGCGCCGCAAGCGAGCTACAGATGATCAACGCCCAGATCACCTATCTCGGCTCTGATGATTTTGCAGAGCAGTTATAGAGGTCCGCGTGAAACCCCCACCTTGAAGCCGTCAAACCTGCGCGCTACCGTCCCTGCTAATTGACAGGAGGTCACATGCGCGACGCTGCTCCCCAAACGATCCATCTCAAGGACTATCAGCCTTTCGGTTATGAGCTTGAAGAGGTACATCTGACCTTTAAGTTAGATCCTTCGGCCACGGTCGTTATATCGCGCATCCGGTTCGTGCCTGTCGAAGGGCGCGATCCGATGTTCTTTTTACATGGCGAGGGCCTTAAGCTGCGAAGCGCGCGCATTGACGGCGCTGAGGTTTCGCCTGAGATCACAGAACAGGGCCTGACCTGTGCAGTGCCCGATGGCCCGTTCACATGGGAAGCCGAGGTTGAGATCGATCCGGCGGGCAATACCGCATTAGAGGGTCTCTACCTGTCCAATGGTATGTACTGCACCCAATGCGAGGCTGAGGGTTTTCGCAAGATCACCTATTACCCGGATCGCCCCGATGTGATGAGCGTCTTTACTGTGCGCATCAACGGGCCTCATGAGACCTTGCTGAGCAATGGCAACCCAACTGCCGCAGGTGAGGGTTGGGCAGAATGGCATGACCCGTGGAAGAAACCGGCCTATCTCTTTGCGCTGGTTGCGGGCGACCTGCACGCCACGTCAGGCACATTCACAACCATGGAGGGCCGCGACGTTGCCCTGAATATCTATGTGCGCGATGGCGATCAGGACAAAACCTCCTTTGCACTTGAGGCACTTATCAAGAGCATGAAATGGGATGAAGAGGTCTATCAAAGGGCCTATGATCTAAGCGTGTTCAACATCGTCGCCGTTGATGATTTTAACATGGGCGCAATGGAGAACAAAGGCCTCAACGTGTTCAACAGCTCGGCCGTGCTAGCGTCAGCCGAAACCGCGACAGACGCCAATTTTGAGCGGATCGAGGCGATTATCGCCCATGAGTATTTTCACAACTGGACCGGGAACCGGATCACCTGCCGTGATTGGTTTCAACTGTGCCTCAAAGAAGGCCTGACCGTCTTCCGCGACCAACAGTTTACCGCCGATATGCGTTCTGCACCCGTCGCACGCATTGAGAATGTAATTGGTCTGCGCGCGGCCCAATTCCGCGAAGATGCAGGCCCGCTTGCCCACCCTGTCCGGCCCGAGAGCTTTGTAGAAATCAACAATTTCTACACCGCGACAGTTTATGAAAAAGGGGCAGAGCTGATCGGAATGCTGCATACATTGGTTGGCGCCGCCGCCTATGACGCAGCGCTCCAACTCTATTTCGAGCGCCACGATGGCGATGCAGCCACAATCGAAGATTGGCTACGCGTGTTCGAAGACTCCACAGGCCGCGACTTAAGCCAATTCAAACGCTGGTACGCGCAAGCCGGCACCCCGCGCCTCACAGTGACTGAAACGTATGACGGCGAGCGCTACAGCCTCCACGTCTCACAAGCAACACCCCCAACCCCCGGCCAAGAGCACAAAGAGCCGGTGGTCATCCCAATCCAGATTGGGTTGCTTCACCCCGACGGATCAGAAGCCTGCGCCACCACGCTCTTTGAATTCACAACATCCCAAGACACCCTCACTTTTGTCCGCGATGGGGCGCAATGGTCTCCCCTTCATCTTTCTTCAAATACCTCCGCCGGAGGCGATCCAACGGCCACTGCAAAACCAATTCCCTCGATCCTGCGTGGCTTCTCCGCGCCGGTCATCTTGGATCAACCGCTTAAATCGAGTGACCGTGCAGTGCTCCTCGCCCATGACACAGATCCGTTTAACCGATGGGAGGCAGGGCGCGCTTTGGGCAAAGAAGCTCTCACCGCCCTGATCCAGCATGGAACCCCGCCCAGCGAAGCCTATCTCGACGGCGTCAAAGCTCTTTTGACCGATGATCGCTTGGATCCTGCGTTTCGCGCTCTGGCGCTGGGGTTGCCGTCTGAGGATGATATGGCCCAGACTTTCTTCGAACAGGGTCAGACCCCGGATCCCGACCGGATCCGAGACGCTCTTGAAACACTTGCCCATGCGCGCGCCACCCATGTGCAGGACGCCTTGCCCGGACTTTACGCCCAAATGCAGGTCGAGGGCCCCTATTCTCCCGACGCAGGCCCCGTTGGCAAACGTGATCTTGGCAATGCGGTCTTATCCATGTTGACCCGTCTTGATGGTGGCGCACAGGCGACCACACAGTTTGCGAATGCAACAAACATGACCCAAAGCCTCGCAGCACTCGGGTGCCTGGCACGCGCGCGAAAAGCGCAAACGCCACTCGCGCTGTTTTACGATAAATGGCGCCACGAGCGGCTGGTGATTGACAAATGGTTTGGGCTTCAAGCGATCCACGCACCGCGGGAAAAGGCAGCGCAGATCGTGGCAGACCTCACAAAGCATGCTGATTTTACGATGAAAAACCCAAATCGCTTTCGCGCATTGTTTGGCAGCTTTGTGGGCAATGCCGCCGCATTTCACCGGGCTGATGGATCGGGTTACGCGCTTTTGGCGGACTGGCTTATCAAACTGGACGCACTCAATCCGCAAACAACGGCGCGGATGACGTCTGCGTTTTCTACGTGGCGGCGCTATGATCCAGACAGGCAGGCCGCGTTGCGAGATGCACTCAGCCGCATCAAGGCAACGCCCGGATTGTCGCGCGACACAACTGAAATGGTGACCCGACTACTGGGCTAAATTTGGCCGTAAATATTACAGCAATCAAAGTCAGGCGTGACATGCCCCTTGTATGCAGGGTATGACAGCGCCAAATTT
>CALKJA010000077.1 GCA_937995865.1 uncultured Paracoccaceae bacterium
ATTCCGCATACGGAAACGAAATTTGCCATGGAACACACTCAGTATGCGTAGCACGCGCGTAAATTGCGCGTAAACTTGAAAGCCTCTATCTAGCCTTGGCTTTTTAAGTGCTTGAAATTATTCATAAAAGCTTAACACGCAAAACTTAGGCATAACTTTTTTACGTTTAAAATCAATGCCTTATCACGATTTGGTACCCGCGGCCGGATTCGAACCGGCACGGCCTATACGGCCTAGAGATTTTAAGTCTCCTGTGTCTACCATTCCACCACGCGGGCACGCAGTGGTGACATCGTTAAAGGTCAGTGCCCGAAGGCTCAACCAAAAGCGCACGTTCACTAAGCCATGGATTCAAATTAACCGCCTTTTTAAGCGGAATCTGTGCCGCCGTGACACGCCCCATTCCAATCAAAGTCAGCGCTTTGCCGGTCAGTACACCAAGATGCCGTGGAGAAAGTGCCTCAGCACGGTCCAGCAACGGCAAAGCGCTCGCAAAATCCAACTCAAGATAATGGACAAACGCGCGCTGATTATAGCCTTCGGCATAACCAGGACAGTAGGCAATCAACTCATCCAAGAGCTGGGATGCATGGCCATAGTCGCCCAAGCGCAACGCGCTCATCCCATCCTCCAAAAGCGATTGCGCCCACGCATCCGGCGCTTGGGTCCACAAGGCCCATAACGCCCCGGATAGCGGCGGAGCTCCATTGCCATTCGGCAAGGCCTGTAATTGGCGGAACACATCCGTTTCAGCATCCCTAATTTCAGGGTTCGGAGGGCAGGTTTCCGCAAAGGCAGGGCTACACATCAAAAGGGCAAATAAAATCGATCTCATGAACGTAAACTTGGCGCGCTCGGCAATTGCGTCAAGCATTTACATCGCATGGATCATCACAACTGCTTGACGCCCGGCGCCCCGCGCGCACACTAGGCATATGTTTCCAATCAGAGATCACAACCCGTCCCGTCGTACGCCTTATGTGACCTACGCGCTGCTTATTTCGAATGTTGCTGTCTTTCTCAGCTACGTTACCCTGCTTGGGGATGCGCCTGCGCTTTATGCGTTCTTTGAGAGATGGGCATTGATTCCTGCGGATGTCGCGGATGGGCGTAACCTAACAGGCATCTTCAGCTCTATGTTTCTCCATGGCGGCTGGATGCATTTGATCGGGAATATGCTGTTTTTGTGGATCTTCGGAGACAATCTGGAAGACACTTTTGGGCATTTTGGCTTCACGCTGTTCTACTTGGCCTGCGGTATCGCTGCGGCACTCGCCCAAGTTGCCATTAACTCATCCTCAATTGTGCCGATGGTCGGGGCCTCTGGTGCGATTGCAGGCATCATGGGGGGCTACCTGCTGCTCTTTCCCAAAGCGCGGATCGATATTCTCTTTTTCTTCGTTATCTTCATCCGCATTGTTCCGATCTCTGCATGGATCGTGTTGTGCCTGTGGTTCATGCTGCAACTGATCCCCGGCGCGATTGATACAAGCGCCGCAGGCGGCGTTGCCTACTGGGCCCATATCGGCGGCTTTGTAGCGGGCTTCCTGCTATGCCTGCCAGTTTGGTTCAAGCGAGGCGCCTTTGCCTATTGGAGCAAGATCGACGGCCATCCTCCGCACCCGGACGCGACATACCCCTTTGCCACCTCCCGGGTGCCCAAAGTGCCGCGCAAAGAGGATTGACCACCATGCCTGTCAAAGCGACGTGCCATTGCGGAGCCGTTGAGCTTACGCTTACAAACCCCGATCCGATCAGCACGGCCGCCCGCTGCACCTGTTCGTTTTGTAAGCGCAGGCAAGCGGGCAACATTTCAGTAACCGTTGAAAACCTGACCGTGACCAAAGGTGCGGATGCTTTGTCATGCTACACATGGGGCACGAAAACCGCGCAGCACTTCTTTTGCAGCGAATGCGGAATTTACACCCATCACCAACGCCGCTCTGACCCAAATGTTTACGGTGTCAACGTCGGGTGCATTGGCGAAACGGACCCAAGCACGCTTGAACCGATCCCATATCATGACGGCGTTAATCACCCGTCGGACGATTGATTTCACACAGCCCAAGCGCCTTCAAACATCATCGTAGTGATATCTAAATCTGGCCTTCAATGAACCTGAAACTGAGGAGCATGGGGCAGCGCCCCGTTCGGGGGTGTGGGGGCTGCCCCCACGCAATAAGCAACGCGCCGTCAGGCGCTCCGTTTAATTGCGGACGAGCTTACAAAACCGCGGGAAGATCGGATCATTGGCGCAAACGACTTCGCCGTCGTTCAGAATATTGCCTCCAGGGTTGATCGGTTCGATAAAACCGCCCGCCTCTTGCACAATTACAATACCAGCCGCCATATCCCAAGGCTGCAGGCGCCGTTCCCAGAAGCCGTCATAACGGCCCGCTGCGACATAGGCCATGTCCAATGAAGCTGCCCCAAAACGGCGCACACCTGCCACGCCCGGCAAAATCCGTGCAAGATCTTGGAGCGTTTCAGGCAAATCGCTACGGCCCGCAAAAGGCAGACCCGTTGCAAATACACATTCCAACATCGTGTGTCGCCCAGAAACCCGCATCCGCGTTTCGTTCATAAACGCGCCCGCGCCTTTTTCCGCATAGAACATTTCATCTTTTGCCGCGTCATAGATCACGCCAGCAACGATTTTGCCTTTGTGCTCCAAAGCGATTGAAACGGCCCAATGTGGCAGCCCGTGTAGGTAATTTGTTGTGCCGTCCAGCGGATCTACAATCCAGCGTCGTGTCGGGTCTTCACCCTCCTCTTCGCCGCTCTCTTCGGCCAACCAGCCATACGTTGGTCGTGCGCCGCGCAACTCTTCGCGCAGGATGGCCTCGGCGGCAAGATCCGCACGCGAAACAAAGTCTCCCGGCCCTTTTGAGGATACCTGAAGCTGCTCAACCTCGCGGAAATCCTTGGCCAATGACCGGCCCGCGGCGCGCGCGGCCTTTTGCATCGTGTTCATATTCGCGGACATCACGGCCATCGGAGGACTCACTTCTCATCTGATCTCAAGCGGCGCGTATACGCAGCCCCCCTTGCCATTGCAACAAGGGCTTTGGCACACGTCAGCTTACCTCTTTTTCGCGCTGCAGTTTTAGGGGTTCCGTTCGCGCAAGCTTAAGCAAATGCGCCATGAATGGCATCTCTCGATCCTCGTCGCGCACCGCTGCATAAAGCCGCCTTGTAACGCCGTTGTTCGTGAGCGGACGGGTAACATAGTCAGAGTTGTAGCGCACCTCCCGAACCACCCAATCAGGCAAGACGGCAACACCCCGATTAGAGGCAACAAGCAGCAAAATGACGGCTGTAAGTTCCACCTGACGCACCGCGCGCGGTTCAACCCGTGCTGGCATCAAAAGTTGTGAAAACACATCAAGCCGCGCACGGTCCACAGGGTAGGTGATCAACAGCTCATCACGAAAGTCCTCTGCCTCGATAAATTCTTTCTGCGCAAGCGGATGCTCTGAAGACGCCAAAAACACCGCTTCATAGTCAAAGAGCGGGGCAAACGTAACACCTTCAAGGGTTTCCGGGTCCGATGAGACAACAAGATCAACGTCCTCGCGCTGAAGTGCTGGCATCGCCTCAAAGGCTAAGCCGGGCCGGATATCCACATCCACATCGGGCCAAGCTTTACGAAACGCTTCAAGCACCGGGAAAAGCCACTCAAAACACGCGTGGCATTCTATGGCGATATGCAGCCGACCTGCCTGACCTGATTGCAGCCCCCGGACCTCATCTTCCAGCGCCATGATCTCGGGCAGCACCTTTTCCGCTGTCTTAAGGAGCCGCATCCCCGCGGATGATAGCCGCAAAGGCTTGGTGCGGCGCACAAACAAATCAACGCCAACTTGCGCCTCCAAGCCTTTGATCTGATGAGATAATGCACTTTGCGTGATATGCAAAAGATCGGCTGCTTTCGCCAACCCACCCGCTTCATGGATTGTGCGTATGGCCCGAAGGTGCTTAAGCTCAATATACAAATTAGCCTCATAATAGTCTTGAAAGTTATGAATTTGTATAATGATCCGCAGTAGGGGATCAAGGGTCAGCCAAACGGAGATCCCCATGCCCGCGTCTGCGCCCCAGTCACCCACCCCGTCCAAAACGCCCACTTTGTCGTTTGAGTTTTTTCCCCCGCGCGACCTGCACGCGTCATTTCAGCTGTGGGATGCGGCCCAAGCCTTGCTTCCGCTTGCACCTGAGCATGTCTCCGTGACCTATGGCGCAGGTGGCACCACCAGAGACCTCACACATGAGACCGTCACCGCCCTGCAGGCCCAAGGCGCACAAGTTGCAGCCCACCTGACATGCGTGGGCGCAAGCCGTGACGAAACGTTGGATATTGCGCGCAATTACAAAGCTGCCGGTGTGAAAGAGGTCGTAGCCCTTCGCGGTGACGGGTTCGAAGCCCGCTCAGATGGGTTCCAAGACGCAGTCGAACTGACTGCAGCCCTAAGCGCTGAGGGGCTCGATGTGCAGGTCGGAGCTTATCCGGAGCCTCATCCCGAAAGCCGTGGTGCTGCAGCCGATCTGGACTGGCTACGCGCAAAGTTTCAGGCTGGCGCGCGCTGTGCGATCACCCAATTCTTCTTTGAGGCCGAGACCTTTCTGCGCTTCCGCGATGCTTGTGCGGATGCAGGCATCGCCGGGCCCATCATCCCTGGCATCCTTCCAATCCACTCTTGGCGCGGCGCGGCACGCTTCGCCAAGCGCTGCGGCACGTCGATCCCTCCGGCCCTCGCTCAAGCGTTTGACGTGGCAGAACGGGATGGTCGCACGGATCTGCTTGCGCTGGCCCATGCAACAGAGCTTTGCGCAGAACTACAAGACGAAGGCGTCGATCATCTCCATTTCTATACACTCAATCGGCCCAATCTGACGCGTGATGTGTGCCGCGCTCTTGGGGTAACACCTCAGGACGGGCTGCGCGGCGTGTCTGCCGCAGCTTAATCTATACGTTAGGTGTGACGCACAAAGGGCAACTTTTGGCTGTGACCAAAGCGGATGAGTTTTGGCAAGTGAATCAAGGCAGCCAGCCAACGAAAGACTGAATTGACGCTTTGTTATACTGCGCCGATCATCGCGTCGAAGCAATGCTGGCGTTGACGAACTTTATACCGGCGGTGCCGATCACAAGAGATTGGATAGCAGTCCAACACGAGGGCGCCGAAAACCTATGTCGCTAGTTCACCTTCATCGGCACTGTGATCGAACCGAAACCGGCAATCAAATCGGATTGCACAGGCAATTATCATGCCTGCGGAAGCTGGTTTGAAGGATCCCAAACCGATCGAGCACGCAGTGACCTGTGCGAAAGCGTTTACTCATTATACGCAACGCCCAGCTCCATGGACATGTGTTTCGATGACATCAGTGATGATGTTGCACCGCACGAAAGATGAGTAAGCCAAACCCTTGATTTTCTTTTTGACTTCAAACTCACACTAACAGGCGTTCAACGTCAAAGTTATCCGAGAATATCGGCCTTTTCTGGTTGGCTGCCACGCAACGCTGAACAGCCATCTGCGCGGGGCCAAGGCTTTTGCAAAAGCCTTAAATTCCTTTTCAAGGAATTTCCCCCCCTACGGAAATGTGCCGTTTTTCTGATGGGTCGCGCCCGACGCGGCGCGGCCAGCGCATCCAAAAGAGCTTCGACCACCCGGCCAGCGGCCCTATGGAGGGTGCATCTGCGTCTTGCGGGAACCCCGCCCTCCAATCAGGCGGCATCGGTAGACCGCTTTCCTCAAGCTTTTCAAGAAGCCAAACGAACGGGATATTTGCCAAAGGCCGCGCATGGTGACGCCCGCTGAGCTGCCCCCCCACATCGCCATGAGTGCCCCGAAACCAAACTTGCTCAAGCCGCCCCGACCATCCAGGCACGCTTTCCCACATAACAGGCGCAAACGCGCGGCGTGTTTCGTTCAGAGCAAGCGCCTGAAACCCCGCCCGCACATGCGCACCCAGATTGTGATCATGAAACCCGTGGAGACGGTTGGCCAAGACCCACAGCACCGGCAATCGAAGGCCCAGCGCTTTGACGGTGTCCCACACTGCAACGCAGTGTACCTGCACATCCGCATGGCAGTGCGATTTCGCAAAAGCACGCGCTGCTTCAACCCGTTTAGGGGCGCTATAAAGCCGGTAAAGCCGTATGAGGTTCCGTTCCGTCGCATCATTGCGCCGCAAAAGACCAATCCGCCCGATGATCCCGGCCAGCGAACGCACTGCATATGCGCCCCGTGAATAGCCGATGAGATAGATCTCGTCGCCAACACGGTAGTTTGAAGCGAGCCATCCATAGGCACGTTGAATTTGCGCATTGATCCCGCGGCCAGTTATCACCGCCCACGTGTCGCGCCAATCGTGCCACTGCAAGCCAGCTTCGTAATAGACGGCCACTCCTGTGCTTGTCCCGCCGCCCGCGCGCAGCAGCTTGCAGGCAAGCCCCGCATTTGTTTCGCAGCCGGGCGTCAAGCTGGACAGAGTTCCGTCCAAAATAACGACCAATTTGCGCGGGGAACGAATCTCCGGAGGAGATTCCGCCTCGCGTTGAAACACCCAGCCGAAGAGCTCAGAAATGGCAGCTTTAAGCGGCATCGGCCTCCTCAAGCATTTTCCAGACGCGATGCGGCGTAAATGGCATATCTGCGCGTCGCACCCCTTGCGCCCAAAGTGCATCCAGAACCGCATTTGAGATCGCTGCAAGCGCACCCACCGTGCCAGCCTCGCCACACCCTTTCATTCCCAACGGATTGTAAAGGCTCGGCGTGCTTTGAGTTGTAAACTCTATATTGGGGATATCATCCGCCCTTGGCAGCCCATAATCCATAAACGATGCCGTAAGGAGCTGCCCGGTGCTGTCATAAACCACCCGTTCCGTGATGGCCTGTCCGATACCTTGTACCACGCCGCCATGCACTTGGCCTTCCACAAGCAACGGATTCAAAAGGTTGCCGAAATCATCTGTGACAGTGTAGCGCGCTACTCGGCACGTGCCGGTCTCTGGGTCGATTTCAACTTCGGCCACATGGGCTCCGTTCGGGAAAGAGCGTTGCTCAAGCGTAATGGTTGCACTCACATCAAGCAGGTCCGCACGGGCTGCATCGCGAGCCATATCCGCGACCTCAAGCATCGTAGGGGTCAAATTCGATCCCGCTATGCGAAAGCGTTCATCATCAAAGTTTACGCTAGACGCCGAAACGCCTGCTTCTTCGGCCAGAAATCCCTTGAAACCCGCAATCATCTTTTCAACATTCGCGAGCGTCGCGGTGTTTTGCACCGTGGCCGAACGGGATCCGCCTGTGCCGCCACCTTGGGCAATGGCGTCACTGTCGCCCTGCACAAAGACGATTTGCTCCATTGGAATGCCCGTGTGATCGCTCAGGAACTGCGGAAAGACCGTTTCATGGCCCTGCCCATTAGATTGCGTGCCCACATAAATTGTTGCGCGACCCTGCTCGAACGTCACGCGCGTGGTCTCTTTGGGTGCGCCAAGAATGCTCTCGATATAGTAGCAAAGACCGATGCCGCGCAGTTTGCCTTTTGCCGCACTCTCGGCCTTGCGCGCGGCAAATCCAGCGCGGTCTGATTCCGCCTCGACACGATCAAGGACCGCATTGAAATCGCCGATATCATAGGGTTGGTCCGTTGCTGTGACATAAGGAAACGCATCTGCAGGGATGAAATTCTTGCGTCGCAGCTCCCACGGATCGACGCCCATATCTCGCGCAGCCTGATCTATCACGCGCTCGAGCACATAAATCGCTTCGGGACGGCCCGCGCCCCGATACGCATCGACCTGAGTGGTGTTGGTATAGATGCCCTGAGTGTGCATCCAAACGGTCTGCACGTCATATGTGCCCGTCAAAACTTTGGAGAAAAGCCCGGTCTGAATATTTTGCGCAAACCCGCTGTTATACGCGCCCATGTTGCAGGTGGTCAGCAGCCGATAGGCCAAAAGCTTGTGATCGGCATCAAACGCAAGCTCGGCTGTGCTCACAAGATCGCGGCCCGCATTGTCCGATAACATAGCCTCAGACCGGTCTGAGAACCAGCGCACCGGGCGCTGCAAGTCATGGGCCGCAAACGCGATCAAATAGTCCTCGGGATAAGGCAGCGCTTTGGTGCCGAACCCGCCGCCAACATCGGGGTTTGTCACACGCACATCTTCGCGCGCAAGGCCAAGTGCGCGTGCCACATTGGCCTTGGTCGTCCAGACCCCCTGCCCGCTGAGCGACACATGAAGGCGGCCGTCTTCGGGGGCCGCCCACACACCACGTGCCTCCATTGAATTTGCAATGACGCGGTTATCCTCTATCTCCATGCTTGTGACATGTGCGGCGGCCTCAAATGCCGCCTGCGTCCTGGCCTCATCGCCCAGCGCAAAATCAAACGCGATGTTATCGGGGGCTTCCGGGTGAATCTGTGGGCCGCCGGGGAGTGGTGTTACATGGGGCGGAAGATCGTCATAAGTCACCACGATCATTTCGGCGGCATCTCGCGCTTGATCCAACGTGTCCGCCACAATGACAGCGATGGCTTCGCCAACAAAGCGCACACGTCCATCGGCCAGCAACGGACGACGCGGGTTTGCCCCCTTTGAGCCATCACGATTCTGCACCAGCATCGCGGGAATGGTAAACGTCACACCGGCCTGCGCCAGAGTTTCGGCCGTTACAACACGCGCCACACCGGGGGCTGCCTCAGCATCGTTTGTGTCCAATGTGATATCCGCATGGGCGACCGCAGAGCGCAAAACAAAAGCCCGCAGCGCATCGCGCGGGGCCGTATCATCAACATAGCGCCCGGCCCCCGTTAAGAGCCGTACATCCTCTGTTCGGCGCACAGGTTGCGCCTTGCCGAACTTTTCCAAACGTCTTCCCCCAATACCAAGCGTGGGTCTTTGGAGCTGACACTAGCGGTACGCGCGGCGCCGTCCAGTTCAAAGGATCACAAGCGGCCCGTTAGATGCGCCCGGAAGTTTAGATTGCAAAACGCGCCATATCTTCGCGGTCAGACTTGCCCTAGCGCGCCCATGCCCCCTTCCCCTCCCCGCGCAGGCACGTTACCTCCCCCGGGACGTTTTGAACGGGGGATCACCCATGCCGATGGAAAAGACATTCAACGCAGCCGAAGCCGAACAACGGCTCTCTGCTGCATGGGAAGCCGCGGGCTGCTTTACAGCTGGCAAACATATCGCAAATGCGCAAACCGGCAGCTATTGCGTTATGATCCCGCCGCCAAACGTCACGGGTGTCCTTCATATGGGGCACGCTTTTAACAACACGCTGCAAGATATCTTGACCCGGTGGCATCGGATGCGCGGCTTTGACACGCTTTGGCAGCCCGGCACAGACCATGCCGGTATCGCGACCCAAATGGTTGTGGAGCGCAAGCTGGCTCAAGAGGGCAAAGCTGGGCGCCGTGAGCTGGGCCGTGAGAAATTCCTTGAAAAGGTCTGGGAATGGAAAGCCGAATCCGGCGGCACAATCCGCGATCAGCTCAAAAGGCTGGGCGCCTCCTGCGATTGGTCCCGCGAAGCATTTACAATGTCCGGCGCCCCCGGCGCACCCGCAGACGTGGCAGGCGGCAATTTCCATGACGCGGTGATCAAGGTCTTTGTGGAGATGTATAACAAAGGCTTCATCTATCGCGGCAAAAGGCTCGTGAATTGGGATCCCCATTTCGAAACCGCAATCTCGGATCTTGAAGTCGAAAATATCGAAACGCCCGGCCATATGTGGCATTTCAAGTACCCTTTGGCGGGCGGTGCGACGTACAGGTATTTAGAGAAAGATGAAGATGGGACGATCGTTCTGGATGAGGAACGCGACTACATTTCCATCGCGACCACCCGGCCTGAAACCATGCTGGGTGATGGCGCGGTTGCTGTGCACCCATCGGATGAGCGTTACGCGCCAATCGTCGGGAAAATGGTCGAAATCCCTGTGGGCCCCAAAGAGCACCGCCGCCTGATCCCAATCATTACTGATGAATATCCTGACAAGGATTTCGGATCCGGTGCCGTGAAAATCACCGGCGCGCATGATTTCAACGACTATCAGGTCGCCAAACGCGGCGGCATCCCGATGTACCGCCTGATGGCGATGGACGGCACCATGCGCGCCGATGGCGAAGCCTACGCGCTCGAGGCCGCCAAGGCCCAAACGCATGCCAAAGGTGCTGAGTTTACCGAGGCCGAAGTCGACGCGATCAACCTGATCCCTGATGACCTGCGCGGTTTGGATCGCTTCGAAGCGCGCGCGAAGGTTGTCGAGCAAATCACGTCCGAAGGCCTCGCCGTTATGGTTCAAGCCGAACCCAATGACGAGGACGACGAACCGCAATGGATCGCTTTCGTTGAATCCAAACCCATCATGCAGCCCTTTGGCGACCGCTCCAAAGTTGTCATCGAACCCATGCTCACAGACCAATGGTTTGTGGACACGGATAAGATCGTTGGCCCGGCCTTGGATGCCGTGCGCGACGGGGATGTGAAAATTCTCCCTGAAAGCGGGGAGAAGGTCTATTTCCACTGGCTGGAAAACATCGAGCCATGGTGCATCTCCCGCCAGCTTTGGTGGGGGCACCAGATCCCGGTTTGGTTCAATCTAAAGGGCGATCAATTCTGTGGGGCGTCATTTGAGGCCGCTAAGGACGTGGCTGCGGCTCAACACCCCGGGCGCGAATTCATTGAGCTTGAAAGCGCGCAAGCCGCCGAGACGTATCTCGCAGAGTTCGATGCAGACGATTATGAACCGCCGATGCCGCTGATCCGCGACCCCGATGTCCTCGATACATGGTTTTCGTCCGGCCTTTGGCCAATCGGCACCCTTGGGTGGCCCGAAGACAGCGATGCACTCGAAACGTATTTCCCAACTTCTGACCTAATCACCGGTCAGGATATCCTCTTCTTCTGGGTCGCGCGCATGATGATGATGCAGCTGGCCGTTGTGGATGACATCCCGTTCAAGACCGTCTATCTGCACGGTCTGGTGCGCGATGCTAAAGGCAAGAAGATGTCCAAATCCACCGGCAATGTCGTGGACCCGTTGGAGATCATCGACGAATACGGCGCGGATGCCCTGCGGTTCTCTTCGGCGGCGATGGCAGCGCTTGGTGGTGTGCTTAAGCTCGATCTTCAGCGCATCGCGGGCTACCGCAACTTTGGCACCAAATTATGGAACGCCGCGCGCTTTGCTGAGATGAACGAGGCTCTTAACCTTTCGGACGAGGCGCGAGATCGTATGCATCAGTTGTGCATCGGTTCTGCATCGGTTGTGCCCCCCCAAAACACCGTTAACCTTTGGATTATCGGGGAAGTTGCCCGCGTACGCGAAACGGTTGATGACGCACTGACCGGCTATCGCTTTAACGAAGCGGCGCAGGCGCTTTATGCATTTGTCTGGGGCAAGGTTTGTGACTGGTATGTGGAGTTCGCAAAACCGCTTTTTGCGGACGAGGCCACGCGCAAAGAAACCCAAGAAACGATGGCTTGGGTTTTGGAGCAGTGCCAGATTTTGCTGCATCCGATCATGCCATTCATCACCGAAGAGCTTTGGGGCCAGACACCCCACGCGCAGCTGCTCGCACAAACCGAATGGCCAAGCTACGGATCTGATTTGATTAACGAAAATGCGGATCTTGAGGTGAACTGGACGATTGCGTTGATCGAAAACATCCGCTCTGCACGGGCACAGATGAACGTCCCGGCCTCGGCCAAGGTGCCGCTGGTCGCAACGCATAAGGACGCGCTGGGCGCAACTTCGCTCAAGGCCCATTGGCCCTTGGTCGAACGCATGGCGCGGGTGGAGAGCATCGAAGATGTTGACGCGATGCCAAAAGGGGCGATCACGGTTGCAGCACCTGGCTGCACATTTGGCATGCCGCTGGCGGATCTCATTGACATCTCAGCCGAGAAGGCGCGTCTTGAAAAGTCCGTTGTGAAGTTGGACAAGGAAATCAAAGGCTTAGAGGGTCGCGTGAACAACCCGAAATTCGCGGCGTCAGCACCCGAAGAGGTTGTGAACGAAGCCCGCGCCAATCTGGCCCAGCGCAACGAAGACCGCCTTACCCTGAGCACTGCGCTTGACCGGTTGGGTGAACTCGACTGACCTCCTAGCGCCCGCCATGGGCGCGGTTTTTGAGAAAGGGCAATATTATGTCTGACCCACGCCTGACAGCGCTTGCCGCGAGCTTGCCGGCCTCGGTGCCTTTTGTCGGACCAGAAGCACAGGAGCGCAGCCGCAAAGCGCCTTTTGCGGCGCGATTGGGGGCCAATGAGAATGTGTTTGGCCCGTCTTCCCGCGCGATTGACGCATTGGCGAAAGCTGCATCGGAAACATGGATGTACGCTGATCCAGAGAGCTATGATCTACGCCAAGCTCTTGCGATGCATCATAAAATTCCCCCAGCCAACATCATGGTTGGAGAAGGTATCGACGGGCTGCTTGGGTATCTTGTTCGTCTTTTTGTGGCGCAGGGCGATGCGGTTGTCACGTCCCAAGGGGCCTATCCCACATTTAATTACCATGTCGCAGGCTACGGCGGTACGCTGTATCAAGTGCCCTACTATGACGATCACGAAAACCCGGCTGCGCTTCTGGCTGCGGCGCATGAGCATCAAGCAAAACTGATCTACTGGGCCAACCCTGACAATCCGATGGGCACGTGGCACGATGCAAAAACCGTTGCTAAGACCATTGCCGCCTTACCTGATGGGTGTTTACTGGTGCTCGATGAGGCCTATATCGACACCGCCCCCGAAGGCACCGCACCACCGCTTGCACCCGACACCGCGCAGGTCATCCGTATGCGGACTTTCTCCAAGGCCTATGGGCTTGCCGGGGCGCGTGTTGGCTATGCGATTGGACCAGAGCCGCTGATTACGGCGTTTAACAAGGTTCGCAACCATTTCGGTATGGGGCGCATGGCGCAAGCTGCTGCGTTGGCCGCGCTACAAGATCAGGCGTATCTATCTCAAACGATTGAGAAAATCTCAACTTCCCGAAAGCGCATTGTTCAGATCGCAGAGGCGAATGACTTAGCGTGCCTTCCTTCGGCCACCAATTTTGTGGCGGTTGACTGCGGGCAAGACGGCGACTTTGCACGCGCAGTTTTGGCGGCGCTCCTTGAGGCTGGTATTTTTGTGCGTATGCCATTCGTTGCCCCACAAGACAGGTGCATTCGGGTGTCCTGCGGCCCAGAAGCGCAAATGAGCCTGCTAGCTGAGGCTCTGCCACGCGCGCTAAAAACCGCACGCGACGCGCGATAACAGAAGTTTCGCTTTTCTTTACAGCCCGAATTGCTAGCCTGCTTTGGCAGGAGAGCGCCGATGAGCCATGAAAAATTCACACCAAAGGAAGCGCCAAATTACACGATGGCCTTTCTCACGATGATGGGTGCAATCACCTTTATCGGCCTTTGGATTATCGCAGGCCTGTTTGGTTGGGCATGGGTCTGGATCTCAGCTGCAACAGCTGAATTCGCGTATCGGCGGGCGAACAGAGGCTAATCAATCCCGAGTCTGGCTAGGCCTGAGACACAACCTTCGCCGCCGCGGCTGCCCCCCCTGGAGCAAATTCCACTCCAAGGGCGGTCAACGCAGCTTCAATGCTTGTCAGCGTTCCCAGTACCATATGCGCATTCACATGGCCCATATGACCCACACGAAAAAACCCGTGCCATGCGGGATCACCGGGCTCTGCCATACCGAGCCCGATACCCAGCGTTATACCCGCTTTCTGCTCCACCCAATCCCGCAGAGCAGTGCCATGCGGTGCACCTATGCGGACCGACGTCACCGCGTGAGAGCGATGCGCAGGGTTTTCAACATTCAACTCAACGGGCCCCGCTTGGCCCCATGTCTCAAACGCAGCCCAGATAGCATGGGCAAGCTTTTCGTGGCGCGCATAGACGGCTGCCAAACCTTCCTCATGCACAATCATGTCAAGCGCCTCGCGTAGGCCATACAGGTGGTGTGTTGGCGCTGTACCGTCGAAAAACTGATAAAACAGCTCGGGCTTCATACGTGGGCGCCAGTCCCAGTAATGCGATAGATTGCCTGCTGTATCGCGAGCACGGTCTGCTTTGTCATTGAAAAACACAAAAGACATGCCTGGCGGGGTCATCAGACCCTTTTGGCAGCCGGCGACCATCACATCAACACCCCAAGCATCCATCAAAAACTCATCGCACCCAAGGCAGGCGATACAATCGCAAAAAAGCATCGCAGGATGGCCTGCCGCATCCAGTGCCGCGCGCACGCCTGCGATATCACTCTTCACGGAGGTTGATGTGTCCACTTGCACGGTTAGTACGGCCTTGTAGGTATGGCCAGTGTCGGCACGCAGATGATCTTCAACCCGGTTCAAATCAATCGGTGCGCGCTTGCCGAAATCAATGATCTCACAGTCGACGCCCATAAAGCCCGCCATGTCAGCCCACCCGTGAGCAAAGCGGCCAGTGGCCAGCACCAGCACTTTGTCCCCACGCGACAGCGTATTCGACAGCGCTGCCTCCCATGCGCCATGGCCGTTAGCGATATACATCGCCACATGGCTGCTGGACCCGGCAACTGTCAGCAGGTCCGGCACAATAGAATGGGTCATGTCGACCAACGCGCCAGCGTAAATATTTGGAGCCGGCCGGTGCATAGCTTGGAGCACGCGCTCAGGCATGACCGAAGGCCCGGGAATTGCTATGATCTGGCGGCCGTTTGCAAGCGTCATTGAGGTTTGTCCTATTTTCGTTTCAGCAAGAGGTATGCTGACAAAGGCAAGTGGTCAAATAGATCAAGTGTGTTCGCTGCGGGTGGTGGCCTTGCTCTTACCCTATGCGCCGCTTAAATGGGCAACACAGTTGGCCGCGCATGGCCCGCGCTGGATGAGGCCCTCGAAAACAATATGATAGCGATATGACCTCTTCCGATCAAACAATCACCGAAAGCGCGTCTACGACCGTTTCAGATGCAGAACGTTTGAGTTGGCTATGGCGCAACTATGCTAAACCGCACGTGCCGTTGCTTGCTTTGGCGCTATTGCTCATGGTGATTGCAGGCGCAATTCTTGGAGCAGTATCTTGGCTCATGGAGCCGATGTTCGACAGTGTTTTTGTCGCGGGATCGACCCAGGCGATGTATCTAGTTGGCTTTGGCATGCTAGCGCTTTTTGCGCTGCGTGCATTCACAAGCACTGGGCAGCGCGTGCTCTTGACGCTTGTTGGCGAACGGATGTCGGCAAAATTGCGCGGTGATTTGCTGGGTCACGCAATGGCGCTGGATGGCGATTTTCATGCGGCTCACCCTCCCGGCTATATGATTGAGCGCGTTCAAGGTGACACACGCATGATCATTCAAAATGCGCGCGCTCTGATGATCGGTGCAGGGCGCGATACGGTGGCGTTGATTGCGCTAATCGGTGTCGCTGTGAACGTGGATTTGGTGTGGACAATCGTCGCCTTTGCTGGCGCGCCTGTTGTGTTGATGCCCGGCCTGTTGGTGCAGCGCTACATTCGGCGCAAATCAGCAACCGCACGTGAAGTGGCGGCGCAAATGTCCCTTCGGCTTGACGAAGTGTTACACGGAATGACAACGATCAAGCTCAACAAGCTTGAGCGCTACCAATCGCAGCGCTACGAGCGCGAGAACCGTCGGCAGATCAAATCCGAAACTCAAAGCGAGCTTGGCCGCGCGCTCATGCCGGCCCTGATCGATGTGTTTACGGGTGTCGGTATTTTCGCTGTAATCGTCTATGGTGGCGGTGAGATCATCGCAGGTGAAAAGACAATCGGACAATTCATGTCCTTTTTCACGGCGATTGCTCTAGCGTTTGACCCATTGCGCCGATTGGGCAATCTGGCGGGTGTTGCCAAGACGCTTGCTGCAAGCCTTGAACGTGTCCAAATGATATTCTCGACAAAACCGACGCTTGTCCGGCCCGCCCAGCCGCGGTCGGTTGTGCCCGGGGATATCGTGTTTGACGACGTATCCGTGAGCTTTGGGGAAACACGCGCACTCTCTGGGTTGAGCTTTGTGGCAAAAAAGGGCGAAACGACGGCGCTGGTTGGAGCCTCTGGCGCTGGCAAGAGCACGGTATTTCACGCCCTGACACGGTTGGCTCAATTGAAAGAGGGTCAGATCACGCTCGGTGGCGTAGATATTACGCAAACGGACACGCCCGAGCTGCGGGAACTCTTTTCTGTCGTGTCGCAAGACACATTGCTGTTCGATGACAGCCTAGGAGAAAATATCACATTTGGTGCAGATCTCCCTGAATTCGCGGTGACGCGTGCGCTGGACGATGCTTTTGTGTCGGATTTCCTGCCACAACTGCCGGCCGGGTTAAACAGCCCGGCCGGGGCTCGGGGATCCAACCTATCAGGCGGGCAAAGGCAACGCGTAGCGATCGCCCGCGCACTCTTGCGAGATGCTCCAATCCTGCTCCTAGACGAAGCGACAAGCGCGTTGGATGCCCAGAGCGAGGTAAAGGTACAGCAAGCATTGGGTAAGCTCAGTGATGGGCGCACGACGCTCGTAATTGCACACCGGCTTTCGACCATCCGGGATGCGGATCAGATTATTGTTATGGATCGCGGTCGCGCGATCGAAGCAGGCACTCAGGACCAGCTCTTGGCGCTTGGAGGGGCCTATGCCCGCCTGCATGCGCTTCAGTTCAAAGATTAACGCTGCGCATAGCGAGCGGCGAGCTTTTCAGGCTTTGCCCCTGCCAGATATCGCAGAAGTGTTACGAGGTTGCGCGCACCACGGCGTATCCATCCCCCCTGTTCATACCGATCAGCGCCCGTGCGGGCGATATGGCCCAAAGGAAAGAGCGCGAGCTGCCGCACGAGCGCCACATCCTCCATCAACGGGATTTCTTCATATCCCCCGACTGCTTCGTAGTCAGCGCGCCGAACAAGCAGACCTTGATCTCCATAAGGGAGCTTAAAGATGCGGCTGCGGAGGTTAGCCCAACGCGCCACAAGTGCAGGCATAACCCCGGCGGCCCGGAAGCGAAGCCAGAAATAGCCTCCCTCACCCCGCTCGATTGCGCGCCCCACAGCGACAGTCCATCCGGAATCAAGTAGGGTATCCGAATGCAGAAAAAGTAGCCACTCAGCCCGCGCAGCAGCTGCACCCTGCCGCAATTGCCCCCCGCGGCTTGGCTCTCCGATCAGCACCTCTGCGCCAGCACTTTCCGCAATCTTCACCGTTGCATCCTCGGATCCGCCATCTGCTATGATGAGCTCACGGATCATGCCGGCCTCCACACCCTCCATCAACGCTTGCAGGGTGCGCGGCAACATTCCCGCGCTGTTGCGCGTGGGAATAATGATGCTCAAAGGTGCTGCCATCTTGTGCCTTCCGTTTCAGGAACCCTATATGCCAAGCAGAACCAAAGGGGGAGAGGGCACATGCCCCGTACGCTTTTACGTATCACAGGCTCAGATCGCGAAACCTTCTTGCAGGGGCTTGTCACGAATGACGTGCGCAAGCTTGCGCAAGGGATTGTCTATGCGGCCATGCTGACACCACAGGGCAAGTACCTTGCCGATTTCTTCCTTGTTCCTGATGGCGATGCGATCCTGCTTGATGTGGATCAATCGCTTGCTGCGATGCTGGGTCAGCGGCTTGGAATGTATAAGCTGCGCGCTGATGTACAAATCGCGGAAGATCCACGTTATGTATCCCAAGGGGCAGGCCCTGCCCCACAAGGCGCATTTGACGATCCTCGGCATTCCAGCCTTGGCTGGCGCGCTTATGGCGAAGAATCGACGGTGCTTCCCGATTGGGAGGCGCGCCGCGTTGCAGCCCTGGTTCCTGAAACCGGGATCGAATTGGGACCGGACAGCTATATCTTAGAAGTCGGATTTGAACGCCTAAACGGGGTCGATTTTAAAAAGGGCTGCTATGTCGGACAAGAGGTCACAGCCCGGATGAAACACAAGACAGAATTGCGCAAGGGTTTGGCGCTGGTCGCCATAGACGGCACCGCAAAATCTGGAGATGAGATACGTGTAGATGAAAAACCGGCCGGAACGCTCCACACCACAGATGGAGACCGCGGCATTGCCTATCTTCGTTTTGATCGCTTAAAAGGCGCCGCTCAGGGCACAGCTGGAAGCGCGCGGATCACATTGGCCTAGGCGCGCTCAGAATATTCCATCGTTTCGGTGTTAACGATGATAAGCTCATCTTGCCCAACAAACGGCGGCACCATCACCTTGACCCCATTATCAAGGAGCGCAGGCTTAAAGCTGTTTGCAGCTGTCTGGCCTTTGACCACCGGCTCAGTTTCCTCAATGCGGCACGTCACCTTTTGAGGGACGGTCGCGTTCAGAGCTTCAGCCTCATAATATTCAATTTGGACAGTCATGCCGTCTTGTAGGAACGGACGCCGATCCCCCAGCAACTCTGCGGGCAGCTCGATCTGATCGTATGTTTCCATATCCATAAAAACGAGCATCCCATCGGTTTCATAAAGGAATTGTT
>CALKJA010000078.1 GCA_937995865.1 uncultured Paracoccaceae bacterium
CCGCCATCGACACAGAGCAACTGTCCGGTGACCGCCGGGGCATCTATAAAATAGCCCAACGTAGCTGTAATATCTTCGGCGTTAGAGCCTCGCCCAGTGATTGTAGTTGCGCGCTGTGCTTCAAAATGAGCTTTGGATTGCCGGTGACCCTGCAAGGTTGGGCCGGGTCCAATAGCATTCACACGAACTGATCCAGCAAGGGCTTGAGCAGTGGTTTGTGTGAGCGTCCACAATCCCATCTTTGCAATTGTGTACGACATGAATTCCGGTGTGAGCTTACGAACTCGCTGATCAATAATGTTGATGATCAGGCCTTGTGCGTCCGGCTCTCCACGCGCGTCTGCCCGGGCAGGAGGAACCTGTGCGGCGAGCGCCTGTGTCAACACGAATGGCGCACGCAGGTTGCTTTCTATATGCCGGTCCCAGCTTTCGCGGCTGGCCGATGTGATGTTATCGTACTCGAAGATGGATGCATTGTTGACAAGGCATGTGATTGGCCCTCCCAAAGCTTCCGCGGCCTGAGGCAGCAAAGATTGCGTCTCAACTTCATTAAGCAGATCTGCTTGCAGAGCTACGGCGCGACGGCCCATTGCGTTTAGCTCAGCAACGACCTGGGCCGCGCCCGTATCAGATTTAGCAAAGTGCACGCAGACGTCATAACCTCGTGCACCAAGGTAGATCGCCATCTCCCGGCCCAGCCGAGCGCCCGCCCCCGTTACAAGGGCACGCATCAAACGAGTACCACGAGCATATATGTAAGGTAGAGCACGACAAAAGCGGCACCGATGACGCGACCCATCTGCCATTTGAAGAAGACAAATGGAATGAGCACAAGCGACGCGGCCAGCATCACCCAGAAGTCGAATTCAAGGAACGCACGGTCTACTTTCACGGGCGCCACAAGCGCTGTAATTCCTACGATCGCGAGCAGGTTAAACATGTTGGAACCGATGACGTTGCCAATTGCCACGTCCGCTTGCTTTCGGATAGCAGCAACGACCGTTGTCGCCAGCTCCGGTAGAGAGGTGCCCAATGCCACAAGAGAAAGCCCGATCGCCGCCTCAGACACTCCAAAGTCACGCGCTATATCACTAGCGCCGTCCACAAGAAGTTCCGCGCCCAAAGGCAAACCAATGAGGCCGAGAAGCAGAAACAGGCCAATCTTCCACCACGGTAGATTGGGGTCTGCCCCTTCGACTTCTTCTTCCTCTTCGTCGGCCTCTTCATCCGCCACAGCGGCGCGCGCGCGGTGCTTTTGCGCTTGCCTCGCTTGATCCAACAAGATCGCAGTAAGCACAGCCAGCAAAATCAAACCATGCCACCATACCAACGGCGCGGTGAAACCGAGCCCGATGAACAAAAGGGTTCCAAAAATCATATAGAGGTAAGACTTGCGAGTATCGCAGTGACGCATGTCCAATGTCGAAATCAGTGCAGGAACACCAAGAACCAAAAGCACATTCGCCGTATTTGACCCCACCACATTGCCAACAGCCAGACCGCTCGCCCCTTCCATCACCGCTTGAATGGCGATCAGAAGTTCAGGCGCTGAGGTGCCGAACGCCACAATCGTCAAGGAAACAATCAAGGCCGGAATGCCAAGCCTCAACGCCAGGTTCACGGCGCCCTTTACCAACACATCCCCTGCCAAAAGCAGGATCACGAGCCCTAGGCCCACATACACCCAATCCATGATCACTTAAGCGCCTCACATTGGCAGGGGCCACGCCCGATACGATAACGGCCGCATTTCTGGCACTTGGCTTGGGCCAGACGTCCTTGGCCCGGGAACCGCAAGCGGCCGAACATCGCAAGCACGGCGATACCAATCAAAAACAAGGTGACAATTTTTACGATCATTTCAGAGGCCAAACTGCGCGAACGCAGCGCGTTCTTCAACCGCAGTATTCACATCACCCAAAAGCTGTGCGCCAATTCGGTTGAGGAACGGGCGTTTTTGTCCGAACTTGCGGAACTTAACCTTGTCACCGAAGCGCTCCTTCATCACCGGAATGATGTGTCCTACGGCGTCCGCAAGCCCAACATCTACACCTTTCTGGCCGACCCAAATTTCACCTGTGAACAGACGATCATCTGCGCCAAGCTTATCGCCACGGCGGGATTTTACATGATCAATGAAGGTCCCGTGGATATCTTCAAGCAGCCCTTTAAGGCGCGCGATGTCTTCGGGGTTCTCATCTTTGAACGGGTCGTTCATGCTTTTGGATGTGCCGGCTGTATATACCCGCCGTTCGACGCCATAGCGTTCAATCAAGCCCTTCAGTCCAAAGCCCGAAGAAATCACCCCAATGCTGCCGATGATCGAGCTTGCATCAACGATGATCTCATCGGCGCTCGCGGCAAGCCAATACCCACCGGATGCGGCCACGTCTTCAATGAAAGCAAAGACAGGCACACCTTTTTCGTCGGCCAGCCGCCGAATACGCGCGCCGATCAATGCACTCTGAACGGGTGAGCCGCCAGGTGAATTGATCACCAATGCCAGCGCTTTGACCTTGCGAGCGAATGCTTTATCAAGCACTGGCCCAATTCCCGCATCATTGAGCCCACGGCCAGACGCGATCAACCCGTCTAGCCGCACAACGGCAACCTCCGGGTCGCTCTTCATAAAAGGAATGTAACGTTTCATCCCTCGCAAATAGGCCGCGCAGGCATGGGCAACAAGGCAAGACAGAGGATTGTTTTCCCCGCAGTTACGCCCGGATGCGCCAACCGGTCCTTAAGATCCACCAAATGATACCAAGACACAACAACGTGAAGCAGCCAATGGCATACAATGACAGCGCTATCGGCACATCAGCCGTTCCGAAAAACGACCACCGAAAACCTGAAATCAAGTAGAGCACGGGATTGAAAAGAGTGATCGTCTGCCAAACAGGTGGCAGCATCGCAACAGAGTAAAATGATCCGCCAAGGAAGACGAGAGGCGTGACGATCATCAAAGGAACCAGCTGCAATTGCTCAAAATTCCCTGCCAGAATCCCAATGATGAACCCGAACAGAGC
>CALKJA010000079.1 GCA_937995865.1 uncultured Paracoccaceae bacterium
GGCCATTATCCAAGCTCCGAAATTTTGCGAGTGCCGATGATTTCAAGGCCATAGGCCTCAAGTCCGACGACTTTGGGTTCAGGAGAATTTGTTAAAAGCTCGATCTTGGACACGCCAAGCGAGCTGAGGATTTGCGCGCCTAAGCCGTATTGCCGTAGGGTCTGCGGCGAAACTTCTTCTTCGGCGACCAGCTTCATGTGTAGGTCACGAAGCAGCACAACCGCGCCGCGCCCTTCTGAGGCGATCAGCTTCATTGCATCGGAAAATTCAAAAGCCCGGCCATTGGGCCCGGTCCCGACCATATCCAACAACGGATCCATCGAGTGCATACGCACCAAAACAGGCTCTCCGTCTTCGATATCCCCTTTGATCAGCGCAATATGTTCAGCGCCTTGGGTTTCATCTGTGTAGATGCGCATCGTCCATTCGCCGCCAAATTCGGAATGAATGACTTCTTCCTGACGGACACGGACAAGGTTATCGTGGCGCCGGCGATACGCGATGAGATCCGAAATTGTCCCGATCTTCAGCCCATGCAATTGAGCAAAGGCGATGAGATCCGGAAGGCGTGCCATTTCGCCGTCCTCTTTCATGATTTCACAGATCACACCCGTTGGGTTCAGCCCAGCAAGGCGAGAGATGTCAACCGCAGCTTCCGTATGGCCTGCACGCACCAGAACACCACCATCGCGGGCGCGCAGTGGGAAAACATGACCCGGCGTCGCGATATCTGCAGCCCCTTTTGAGGCGTCGATTGCCACCGAAACGGTGCGTGCCCTGTCTGCGGCTGAGATCCCGGTTGTCACGCCTTCTCGCGCCTCAATGGACACCGTAAACGCCGTTTCGTGGCGGGAGGAGTTTTGCGAGGCCATCAGCGGCAGCCCAAGTGCATCAATCCGGTCCCCGGGTAGGGTCAAACAGATCAAGCCCCGGCCATGGGTGGCCATAAAGTTGATTGCATCTGGCGTTGCCATTTGCGCCGGAATGACAAGATCGCCTTCGTTTTCGCGATCTTCATGGTCAACAAGGATAAACATCCGGCCATTGCGTGCGTCTTCAATGATATCCTCGACCGAAGAAATCGCGTCTGACCAATCCTGCTCCACTGGGCCCGGGGCTTCAAAGGGGATCGTGTCTTGGCTCATGGTGCAGTCCGTTCAAAATAGCGTGCGGCGGGCAGATACCCGGCTGTGCGGCCAGCGTCCGCCCAGCCGCGTTCCAGCGACGTATCGCCAATGACAAGAACCCCGTCCGAGGGCAAGCGCTGATCCAAGATAATTGCGCGAACCTGATCGCGCGCGGCGCTCCAGCTGTCGGTAAAAAGCGGCGCTGCGGCCACTGCATCCAGAACCGGGTTGGCGGCAGCAATGTCCGCAGGTGCCAGCGGAGGATGCACAAGGGCCAGCTTGCCCGCATCGCGGATTGCGCTGAGATCCTTTAGGCGTTCTTCGGGCATGGTGGTTTTGACAAGGCGTAACGCATTCGAAGAGAACAGAAACCCAATGACATCCCTGCCCGTTGATGCGCGCACACCCGCGTATGTCTTGTAATCGAGCCCCAGTTCTTTGGCCCGCGCAACACGCATTTTCAACACCATCAAAGGCAGAGTTGGGACCAATGCGCGCCGGGCCTTGGTCCAACAGTGTTTGCGATATGCAAAACCGCGCTCCATCGTAGGTCCGTTATTATGGCCCGGAATGGCGCGGGGGTTCGGTGTGAGATCGGTTTGCATTAACTCGCCTCAGCAAGCCGCGCGACATAACGGGCCAGCGTGTCAATCTCAAGGTTCACGGCGTCGCCCTCGGCCATGTCGCCCCAAGTTGTCACGAGTTTGGTATGCGGGATCATATTGACGCCAAAGCTATGGCCCAAAACTTCATTGACAGTCAGCGATGTTCCATTCAGCGCGACAGATCCTTTGGAGGCGATGAATTTTGCCAGATTTGCAGGCGCATCAAAGGTCACCCGGGTACTGTCACCCTCATCACGGATCGCGGTGATGCGGGCAACGCCATCGACATGCCCCGATACAATATGACCGCCCAGCTCATCCCCGACCTTTAGTGCTCTTTCAAGATTGATCCTCTTGCCGACCACCCAAGTGCTAAGATTGGTTTTCGAAACACTCTCAGCCGAGACATCCACATCGAACCAGTCGGTGCCCTTGTCGACGAGAGTCAAACACACGCCATCGCACGAAATTGAGGCGCCCATATCGATCTGCGCTGTCTTGTACGCAGTTTTTATTCTCGCGCGCATATCGCCGCGCATTTCAATTGCGGCAATCGTGCCAATGTCTGTTATGATACCGGTGAACATAGGGGCTCCCTTCCCCGTGCAGGTAAACCGCAAAAGGGCTAAGGACAAGAGGACGCGCGCGGGCATTTGGGCTGCTGGAAATAACGCATTCTAAATCTATGTGCCCTAAAAGTGCCACAAAAACCGGGGATGGTTTGTAAGTTTTGTATCAAGGTTGGACGACATGGTAAGTCAGGCAAAAAGGAATTTCCTGTTTTTACAGGGGCCACACGGGCCGTTCTTTGATCGTCTTGGCAAAATGCTCCGTTCAGCGGGCAGCGATGTTTGGCGCGTGGGCTTCAATGCTGGGGACCGCGCATTTTGGTTTTCATCGAAAAACTACATCGCGTTTACAGAACCTCTTGAGGCATGGCCGGAACGGTTTGTGGCTCTGGTCGCTGATCACGACATTACAGATATCGTTCTGTACGGTGATACGCGTCCGGTACATGCAACCGCGATTGCGCGCGCCAAGGAACTGGGGCTTACAATCCACGTGTTCGAAGAAGGATATATGCGCCCCTATTGGGTTACGTACGAACGCACGGGTTCAAATGGGAACTCGAAATTGATGGACCTAAGCGTAGAACAAATGCGGGACGCACTCTCTCAATCTGATCTTGATGTACAGGAAGCCCCAACACATTGGGGCGATATGAACCAACATATCCTTTATGGGTTCCTTTACCATCTGCTGGTGATGGCGGGTAAAAGACGTTCGCGCGGCGTTCGGTCTCATCGGTCCCTTCCGGTTGCCAAGGAATTTTACATCTACCTTAAGCGCTTTCTTCTTTTACCTTTCGTGCGATTGGATCGGCAGATCTCTACGTTTCGGATCAAAAGGGGCGGTTTCCCGTTTCACCTTGTGTTGATGCAGTTGGAGCATGACAGCTCGTTTCAGATGCACTCCCCCTTTCAGGACATGAGCGCGTTTCTAGAGCTTGTGATCAAAGGGTTTGCTGACGGTGCTCCCAAACATCACCACCTTGTTTTCAAAGCGCACCCAATGGAAAGCGGCCGGGTCCCTTTGCGCAGGTTGATGAAAGAGATCGCAGAAAAATACGGCGTTGCCTCGCGCATCCATTATGTGCCTGGCGGTAAGCTGGCGCGGCTTTTGAACCATGCGCGTACTGCGGTAACTGTAAATTCAACGGCCGCACAGCAGGTGCTTTGGCGCGGGATCCCACTTAAGGTGTTCGGCCAAGCAGTTTACAACAAGCCAGAGTTCGTAAGCACCCAACCTTTGCCCGAATTCTTTTCAAGGCCTGCACGGCCTGACAACCGCGCCTACAAAGACTACCGCCGCTTCTTACTTGAAACCTCCCAAATGCCGGGCGGTTTCTATTCGGCACGCGGTCGCCGGGAGCTTTTGCGACAGGTTGTTGACATGTTGTTGGACAACAATGACCCGTATCAGGCCTTTACGTCTGGGAATGCCGCCCCAAGGCAACAGTTGCGGTTGGTCAACGACTAAACACAACCCATAGCGCTTCCTTTTTGTTCGCGATTCCTGTAGGTTGGAAAAAAAAGCTAAGGCAGAAATTCAGGCTTGAGGAGTCGGAGCAGTGACTTCCACTTATAATATGCATGCGCGTAGGCGTGCGTTCTCTTGGGGTCGTGCCGGAATGGCATTGGCCATTGTTGGGTTGGTTGCAAGCTGCGGCCTGCCGCGTGTTGGGCCCAGCAAAAAGGAAATTTTCGCCGGATCCGTCCAGCAGGAAGGCGACGCGTTCATCGTTGTCGTAAATGATCGCGTCACCCGTGCAACGGCTGTCACACCGTCTTTCGGGTTCAGCGATGCATTCTTGAATGCGGGATCTTTGGGCTCAGACACGATTCGCCCCGGCGATACGCTCGGCCTTACGATTTGGGAAAACGTGACCGACGGGTTGCTTGCCTCCCAAGGTCAAAACGCAACTGTGCTCGAAGAGGTGCAAGTTGACGGCGCTGGCTTTATCTTTGTTCCATACGCAGGGCGCGTTCGCGCAGCAGGTAATACACCTGAGGCGATCCGCCGGATCATCACGGCCCGTTTGGACGAACAAACCCCAGATCCGCAAGTGCAGGTTCGCCGGCTCGCTGGCGACGGTGCAACTGTCTCCGTAGCCGGTGCGGTACTCGGTCAGGGTGTATTCCCAATCGAGCGCCCGACACGTCGCTTGTCATCTATGCTTGCCGCCGCTGGTGGGATCTCTGTACAACCTTCGATCGCGCAAGTGACTATTATTCGCGGCGGGCATTCAGGGAAGATTTGGTTTCAGGATCTTTATGACAATCCGCGTTTCGATATCGCGTTGCGCGGTGGCGATCGTATCCTTGTTGAAGAAGACCGTCGGTCATTCACGGCTTTGGGCGCGACAGGCACGCAAAATAGAGTCGCCTTTGACTCCCAAACCATCTCAGCCATTGAAGCCATTGCAACCGTCGGCGGGCTAAGCTCTTCCCTCGCGGATCCGACCGGCGTTTTTGTGTTCCGCAATGAACCGGAGGCTATTGCCCGTGTTGTAATGGGACGCAATGATCTGATCGGTGCGCAGCGCGTGGCATATGTATTGGATCTCACACGCCCAAACGGAATGTTCCAAGCACGGGATTTCGCAATCCGCGATGACGACACAGTCTACGTGACTGAAGCCCCGTTTGTGACATGGAACAAAACGATCTCGGCGCTTACGGGTACTCTGGCTTCAGCCAACTCTGTCGCAACAATTGGTGAATAAGGATCTGCCCGGTTCATGGCGGGCAGATCACACATAGGGAGTTACGTAGGGCGTACTCCCCTTTACGTTTATAATGGCGGTTTCCTTACCCAACGCCGCACGCGGCGCATTCTGTCTCTGGCAGGATATGACATAAAGCTTGGCACTCCCGGCAGCGATGGCTTGATTGGGCTGTGGGGCGCATCACCCACTGCGCATCGCGGCGAAGCCGTCTCAAAACGTACTGGCGCCGGGCTCATCCGCGTCGAGGATGCGTTCCTACGATCTGTCCATCCGGGCCGCGATGGTGATTTAGCGCATGGTCTTTTGATCGACGGCTCTGGCATACATTTCGACCCGTCTGTGCCATCGGATCTTGAAACCCTTTTGGCCACACATCCCTTGGACGATACAGCACTTTTGGACCGCGCAAGGCAGGCCGTTGATCTGATCCAGCACTCACATCTTTCGAAATACAACGCGTTCCACTCAGAGATTGAGCCCCCTGCCCCAGGCTATGTGTTGGTCATCGACCAAACCGAGGGGGACGCATCGCTGACCGCCATTGGAGCAAACAAGGCGCTTTTCAGAGAAATGCTGGTCTTTGCACAAACGGAGCACCCAGGGGCCCGCATTGTAATAAAGTCCCATCCGGAAACAGCGGCAGGTCATCGCCCCGGCCACTTCAGCGCACGAGATGAAACCAATTTGATCTCTCTCTATGATGCACCGGTCAGCCCTTGGCGCCTATTTGAAGGCGCTCGCGCAGTCTATACAGTGTCATCCGGGCTTGGATTTGAGGCGATCTATGCGGGGCACAAACCGCGTGTCTTTGGCAAGCCGTTCTACGCTGGCTGGGGTCTGACCATCGATGAATTCCCAGTGGATCGCCGCCAACGAAACCTGTCACGCGCGCAGCTTTTTGCTGCTGCGATGATATTGTATCCAACGTGGTACGATCCGCACCGCGACAGGTTGTGCGAAATTGAAGACGTGATTTATGCCCTTTCGGCTGCGGCCCGCGCATGGCGCGAGGACAATGAGGGCTGGGTGGCTAGCGGTATGCGTCTTTGGAAGCGGCGGCCAATGTCGCGCTTTTTTGGCTCTGTACGGGCTCCTATTTTCGCCGAAGACAGTAAACCCGCGCCAGAGCGGCCCCGCATGATCTGGGCGTCAAAGGGGCTTGGTGCCGTGCGGGTTGAAGATGGTTTTTTGCGCTCAAAGGGGCTTGGTGCGGAGCTTGTCCCGCCGCTCTCGCTGGTGCTGGATGATTTGGGTATCTACTATGACCCAACCCAAGAAAGTCGGCTTGAAAAACTTATCTCCGCATCCATCACCCTTAGACCCGGACCATTGGAGCGCGCACGCTTGTTACGCATGGCGCTGACGAAGGCAGGCCTAAGCAAGTACAATTTGGGCGGCTCGTTGCCGGACCTCCCTGAAGGGCGCCGTATTCTTGTGCCCGGTCAGGTTGAGGATGACGCGTCCATCCTAATGGGTACAGATGCAATATCGACCAACCGTGCGCTGCTTGACGATGCGCGGCGCGCGAACCCGGACGCAATCTTGATCTACAAACCGCATCCCGATGTCGAAGCCGGATTGCGCCCCGGTAAAATTGACGCCTCAACAGCCGATGTCATCGCCAACAGCGCCGATCCGATTGCACTGATTGCAGCCTGTGATGAGGTATGGACGATGACGTCCTTGTTGGGTTTTGAAGCGCTAATACGCGGCAAGGATGTTACCTGTCTTGGCACGCCCTTTTACAGCGGTTGGGGTCTGACACAGGATTTGGGTCGCGTCCCCGCGCGTAGACAGGCCCGTCCCAGCCTTGACGGGCTCATTCACGCAGCGCTGATCGACTATGCGCGGTATTTTGATCCGGTAACGGGCACGGCCTGCCCAGCAGAAGTGATTGTGGATCGATTGCGTGACGACAAGCTACCCAAACTCGGGCTTGGGTTGCGCTTGCTGTCAAAGGCACAAGGCGCCGCGGCCTCTTATGCGCATTTATGGCGTCGGTGACCGCAGCCAGCGGTGCTCTATATCCGCACCGATTTGGCGGATGCTTTGCAGCGAAAAACGAGGCGCTTCAGCCAAGCGACTCAATCCCAAAGCACCAATTGCAGGCTGACCTTCTGCGCCCAAAGCCAAACCTGCGGTGTAGCCGATCAGCTCATCCACCTGATCTGAATGGAGCAAGGACGCCGCGAACGCGCCCCCGCCCTCACAAAAGACGGAAGTAAGCCCTGCAGCGCCAAGAGCATTTAGCAAACTGTTTGGTTCAAGCTGACGGCCCACAACCGGGATTTCGAACAAGCGCGCGCCCAGTCCAAGCCACGCATTCCGCAGCTCGGCACTCGCGTCAGGTCCATGACACAGCCATAAGGGGACAGTCGCTGCGCTGGTTGCAAGCTTCCCCGCCAGCGGGATATCAAGCCGCCGTGATGCGACGATCCGTACGGGCTGATGCGCGTGGCCCATGCCTCGGACGGTAAGCATTGGATCATCTGCCCGCGCTGTACCCGCGCCCACCAAAACAGCATCGTGCCGCGCCCTAATCGCATGAACGGCCCGCCGCGCTTCGGGGCCAGTGATCCATTGGCTTTCACCAGTCGCGGTTGCGATACGTCCGTCAAACGCAGTCGCAAGCTTCAGGGTGATCCGAGGCTGCCCGCGCGCGACGCGTTTTAGAAATCCGGCATGAGCGGCCTGTGCTTCTGCTTCCATTACACCGCTTTTGACGGTGATCCCAGCGGCGCGCAGAATTTCTGCGCCCTTCCCGGCAACACGCGGGTCAGGATCGCCACAAGCATACACCACACGCGCCACTGACGCCGCGACCAGAGCGTCAGTGCAGGGCGGTGTCTTTCCATGATGGGCGCAAGGCTCGAGCGAGACGTAAACATCAGATCCACGGGCCGCATCGCCAGCTTGCGCAAGAGCGTGCGGTTCGGCGTGGGGTCTGCCTCCATCTTGGGTCCAACCACGGCCGACGATGCGTCCTGCGTTAACGATCACACATCCAACGGCTGGATTGGGCCAAACACGCCCACGGCCCCGCGCGCCCAAAGACAACGCGAGCGCCATAAACCGCGCATCGTGCGCGCGGATCACTCGTCCAGCTTGCCGGGGCGCAACTCTTCGATAAAGTCTTCGAAATCGTCGGCTGCCTGGAAGTTTTTGTAAACGCTGGCAAAACGCACATAGGCAACGGTATCGATCCGTTGCAAGGCTTCCATGACGATCTCACCGATGGTTTTCGACGAAATATCAGTCTCACCCATGCTTTCCAGACGCCGTACAAGACCAGAGATCATTTGATCCATCCGTTCAGGCTCAATCGGGCGTTTTTGCAGCGCGATCCGCACTGACCGTTCAAGCTTATCGCGGTCAAAATCTTCACGGCGGCCGTTTGATTTCAAAACAGTCAAATCACGCAATTGAACGCGTTCATACGTGGTGAACCGGCCACCACACGCCGGGCAAAACCGGCGTCGCCGAATGGCTGCATGATCTTCAGCCGGGCGGCTGTCTTTAACCTGCGTGTCTACGTTTCCGCAAAATGGGCAGCGCATGGCGGCCTCCCTCGTCCCTTGGCTCAATATCCGTTGGGGTTTGCCCCCACTTATCCACAGGCACTATAGGCGACCCGCAACAGTTTGGGTAGTGGGCAATTGATGCCACCTGATATGGACGATCCCCGCTTGCGCCTAGTCAATCAGGCCGATAATGCGCCGCAACTTCGCGGGATTGCGGCCGTGTGCGGTGCTCGAAGAGGTAAACCCCCTGCCATGTCCCCAACAACGGAGCGCCGTCAACGACCGGGATGCTGAGTGAAACAGGCATAAGAGCGGCCTTGATATGGGCAGGCATGTCGTCTGGCCCCTCATAGGTATGGGTCAGATATTGCATGCTTGGATGATTGCTGTTGGGCACAAGCCGCTCAAAAAACGCGCGCAGATCTGTTTGTACTTCTGGGTCCGCGTTCTCCTGAATCAGCAGTGAACAAGAGGTGTGGCGCACAAACAATGTGACAACTCCGTCCCCGCCTTGCGCACCGATCCAACGCCGTACATCAGAGGTAAATTCGATCAGACCCGGACCGTGCGTAGCGATTTTAAAACGATGCATCGCCATCTATTTAGCACGGCAGACATCAGTATCGCGCGCGCCTACGCCCGTTGCGAGCGCAAGAATATCAGGCAGAACGCTCAACCCATGCGCACAGACATTGGCCTGTTCCAGTTGCATATCTGGCACGGGCGGAACCAATTCGATTTCAGCGGGCTGTGTAAAGGCAACGTGATGCTCCATCTGGTCCGTATCTCCAAGCAAAGCGAAAGCAATAGATGGCGCTAAGAGCGCGGCGAAAGTCAGAGAGCGTCGCATGGGTGTGTCCTTGAATTAGCTCTCTGTGATCTGGGTTGTGGCGCGATTTCTAAAACACGCGCCGGTGCAGGGTTCAATGTGCAAAACTGCATAGTGCTTCGCTGCCCTGTCGCACTTTAACCAACTTGACGGAAATCTGTAGCCAATTCCGAAACCCTGCATTTACGTTAACAAAGGCTTAAGAAAGCCGATGCAATGACATTTTTTGAGGGTTCGTCGATGCAGAACGCAAGGCCAAAGGCCCGATTGTGGTTATGTGCTTTTGGGTGCACGATGGGGGTAAATATGATGGCGCAAACCTCTGATGCAGAGGGATTTTTCGAAGACTTCTCGAGCATGGATGATGCACAATGGCATCGCGCTCATTACCAATTTAATCACCCAGCTTTTGATACCGATTGGAGCCGCGCGCATGTCTTTGCAAACGGGTCGTTGCGGCTAAAGCTTGCACCACAATCAGGGGAAAATCGATTTCTTGGGGCGTCAATTCGTCGGCAGACGCCAACACATTACGGGCGCTACGAAGCCATGCTTACTGCGGCGCGAGGCCATGGCGTGATAACAGGTTTTTTCCTTTACACTGGTCCGGCTTATGGCGCCCAACACGATGAGATTGATTGGGAGATCTTCGGCCAAGATACCACCACAGCGCAGATCGCATGGTTCACTGATGGCACCTTGCATAGCCAGTCTATCGCCCTTGGTTTTGACGCAGCAGGCGGCCCGAACATGTACACAATTGAGTGGTCTGCAGATCGCATTCAGTGGTCGGTCAACGGTGATGTTGTGTTTGAGACGCGCGAAGACATCCCACACACCCCTCAGCGGTTATTTACAAACATCTGGGCGGCTGATCCATCGCTACAGGACTGGGCGGGTTTGGCCAAATCGAACACCATTGCCGAAGCACAGATCCATCACCTCCGCTTTCTCCCTGAAACCACTGCGGATCTCTTGGTGCTCAATTAATTTGAATTTTTCATACCACCAGGGCCACAGCTAACCCGGTGTTAAGCGCCGTTGTGGCAAACCCTCTTTCAGGCAATGCTATGTATGGGGTAACGCAATGCGAGTAATATTGGCGCTAATCCTAAGTTTGATCACGTTGCCGCTCTGGGCTCAAGAACGCAATGATTTCTGGATTTTATGGGAGCGCGATTTACCGGTGATCGGTGATTGCACTGGCTCTGATTGCATCCAAAGCACCTATTTCGGACATTATATCAATGGGATGGATGCAAGTAGCGCGCAGCGCTTCTTTCACGGGCTTCAGAATTTCGCCAGTGATCCGTCCCATGCGAACATCAGATTGCCGCACTCCGCCTTGTGCCTATCTGGCGCTGAAAACCCGGTATATCCAGATGCTTCCCTTTTGGAGAAAGCCAGCAAGATTGAAATGTTGCAGGGGCTGTCTGGGGTGCATATCGATCTGCGAGCTGTGCGTGGACCACAATCCTTCAAGGGCAGTTTCGGCGAACGGGCACAAGTTTTCATGGAAAAAACCTTTGCTGCACATGGCATCCAGATCCTCGCAAAAGAGGACGCGGCGAAAACAACCGGAAACCCCGTGGTTACCATGCGTTTCTCTGCTGAGGTGCACGGGTGCCGCCCGTGGTCAGTATCGCTAAGCATGAGCCAACGCCTCCTTATCGCGCGTATGCCAGAATTGATGTTTGAGGGGACAACTTGGTCCACCTCGGCACGGCAAGATGAAAGCAATGGTGATTTTGGGCCCGAAGATGCTGCTGAAAAAGTTCTCGTTAACTTTGCTCAGGCATGGGCCGAAGCTAACGACCCCAAATGGGTGAAACCGAAATCGAACTAAGGTGCTCTGGCGCTGTGACGAAAGGTTTGTCATTTTGGTGGATCAGCTTATGGTTGAGCGGCGCCCAATAGAAAAGGCGCGGAGATCTCTCCCCGCGCCCAGATGCATTTGAGTTCAATTGTTACTGATCAAGGAAGCTGCGCAGCTTGCGGCTCCGGCTAGGATGCTTAAGCTTACGCAATGCCTTGGCTTCGATCTGCCGGATCCGTTCCCGCGTGACTGAGAATTGCTGCCCCACCTCTTCCAGCGTATGGTCGGTGTTCATTCCGATGCCGAAACGCATGCGCAGCACCCGCTCTTCACGCGGGGTGAGCGACGACAGAACGCGCGTTGTCGTCTCTTTTAGGTTTTCTTGAATCGCGGAATCGAGGGGTAGAACAGCGTTCTTATCTTCGATGAAGTCGCCAAGCTGGCTGTCTTCTTCATCCCCAATCGGAGTTTCAAGTGAGATTGGCTCTTTGGCGATCTTCATCACCTTGCGCACCTTCTCAAGCGGCATTTGCAGTTTTGCAGCCAATTCTTCCGGGGTCGGCTCGCGGCCGATCTCGTGCAGCATCTGGCGACCAGTCCGGACCAGTTTGTTGATCGTTTCGATCATATGCACTGGAATCCGAATTGTCCGCGCCTGATCCGCAATAGAACGCGTGATTGCCTGACGGATCCACCATGTTGCATAGGTAGAGAACTTGTAGCCGCGGCGATACTCGAACTTATCGACAGCCTTCATGAGGCCAATGTTGCCTTCTTGAATAAGATCAAGGAATTGCAGACCACGGTTTGTGTACTTTTTGGCGATTGAGATGACGAGGCGCAGGTTGGCTTCGACCATTTCTTTCTTGGCCTGCCGGGCTTCTTTTTCGCCCTTCTGAACCTGCTGAACGATGCGGCGGAATTCAGAGATGTCGAGGCC
>CALKJA010000080.1 GCA_937995865.1 uncultured Paracoccaceae bacterium
GTTACCTGTTTAGAATCAGTCACTTACGCGGTATTTCAGCACAACATTTTGTAGTGATCTTGTTACCCGACCACCAAAAACGCGGTCGCGCGATCTCGAATGGCTGAGATTCCACTATTTTCGATTTCCCGGAATCAGTGCTTGCAATCCTCCCAACTCAAGTTAAAGTTGAAAAATCGAGACTCCAGATACAGAAAGACGGAATATGAGCATTCAGAAAAAGACCCTCTTAGATGAAGCAATAGCAAAATCGGTCGGCCAGATCGCAGACTTCATCAGCCCGCTTGTGCCTGTCGGCAAGTTCCATGAGGGCGGCTTTGTCGGCTCCGGGGCGATACCCGAATCGGCAAAACTGCCGCTCAAGGGTGAAGTAATTACGATCCTCAACAAGCCGACAATGATCCCGCTGATCCAATCACCGGACTATGTTATTCCGAAGGATCGAGCAGACGAACTGCGCCGGAAAATGACCGAGCGGCTGGATCGTTCAATGACCGAGGCTTTCGGCGCATCGACTTCTGTTACCGTGACGGCAAACGCCGCGCCGGACGATCAGGAGCCGATGACGGCTGAGAAAATGCTCGCTGTAATGAACAAGGTGCGCAAGGAAATCGGCAAGTTGCCAATGCTCGTTTCGAGCGCCCAACTGCCAGTCGATTCGATCACCACATTCACATTCGAGGATCGCAAATACTGCGGTGCTCACCCCGATCTTTGGGATCAGGTGAAGGAAGACATCGGCACCGGCTATCAGGTCGAAAGCCAAACTGGCGTGCTCTTTAATGGCGTCGAAATCATCGACATTGACGCAGACACGCCGGATGCGCGCAAGGAACGCGGCAACTTCTATCACGCCATGGCTGGCGCAATGCTCGGAGACAACAAATGAGCGACCAGAAGTATCGCCCGTTCTGCGGCGAGGCCCAATTTGAAGGCAAGAAAACCTTCCGATTCGGCACCGTATTTCTGCCAGCCGACACACCATATCACGAGGTCGAACAAGAACTATCGAAGCTGTGGCACGAAACAATGCCAATCGAGCACCCGACCTTTTCCATCATCCCCGGCATGATCTTTTTCGTGCCAACCGAGGAGACCGAATAATGACATACGAAGAGAAACTGAAAGCCGCCTACCAAAAGTGCCGCGAGATCGACAAAGAGCGATCAGCCCTGAGTGAAAAACTGCGCAAAGATGTCGCTGCGTACAAAGACAAGCGGCGCAAGGAAATGGACGACGAGTTCGAGGCAGCATACGATAAGCAGATCGCCGCCGACAAAGAATATGAGCAGATCAAACTTGCCCGCCCGCCCCACGAGTGGGTTGGAAAATACGTCTATATCAGGACAGGCAAACGCTCAATGTTCCACCACACAACAACCTACACAACCCGCTGCGGTATCGTTGAGCAAAGGGTCAAGGGGACCAAATTTCCAGCCAACGAGAAGTACCGTTTACCGGAATTGGGTGAGTCGTTTGTGCGTCTCTTGAAGGCTGACGGCAGTATCGGTATTGCGTTCGAGAAGTTGGGCAAAGACCACGCATGGAAACTCGACGAGTGCCAAGAACCTGCGATCCCAAAGAGGGCCATTGCGGTTGCCAAGCGCATCGTTGCACGGGAGAAATCAGGTGACTAGGCCGCTCGAAGAATACCAGATCGTAACGCAAGACCAATTGCTGCACGCGCCGTCACCAGACACGCCCGCGTATTGGTCGCTGTGCGAGGCGACACTGGCCGAAATCGAAGCGCAATTCGGGCCAACCGGCGCGGTGAAAGCTGTTAGACTCACCGATCCAAACTGGTCAATGGACTGGCTCGGGATCGCGATTGTGAAAGACGAACCAAATGACCAATAAACCGAAACGCTGCGAGTTCATGGGCGGCCCGAAGAACGGCCAAATGCTGCATGTCCGGCAGGGCCAGACTCGAGTCACATTTGAGGAGTTGAAACCCTCCCAATATGGCTTTGCTCCGCTCGAAGAGGGTGCTATCCCGGTGCAGACGACAACGCATGTATATAAGGAAGTGGGGCCGGGAAGGTTCTGCTATTTTGGAATGGAATGATGTCAGAACCTACCGATTGGGAAGCACTGCAAACACCCTTTTCCTCAGACGAGGATGAAGGTGAAATTGACGCGATTATCGAGGAGGAACTGCACCAGCAGCCGAAGCCTCGCACCTACCTGTCGAAGAAAAAGTTTGCGCAAGGGCGTCTTGCTCTGTATAGACTTTGTTGACAACGAATCGGGCGTTATCGGGACAACATTGGCGATAACGGGCAACCGGCAGATAACCTTGACCAACGTAAAGCTGGAACCTGCTGACCCTCCGACAAGTGGAGTAGGACCACTTCTTCCTGAGCCTAGGGAATAGCACCTACAAGGGCGACCGCGAGAGCGGGGTTTCGGTTAGAGTCTCACCGATCTTCACACAGTTTCCGAGGAACGGCGGTTCGATCCCGCCTCGCTGGCCGAGACTTGGTGGCACACAGGGTTCGAGTCCCGAACATCGCTCTGCGGTGAATGTTTATACCCTCACGGTTAAGGGTGGCCAACGAAAAGGCCCGCTAGGAGTGATCCCGGCGGGCCTTTTTAGTGTCTGGTTTCGATCTCAGATCAGAAGACCGCAGGGACCTTCCCTGTTTCAATGTCGTCGGCCAGCCCGTAACGGAAATAGGCACGCTGTTTGCCATAGCGACCGAACATACGCACCTTCGTTGCGCGGCTATCCCAACCGGGCACAAGACGCATTGCTCGACCGACCACTTGGGCGGCTTGAGCGTTGTAAGACCGAGGATCGTTACCCAAAGCCTCAATCCAAATGACCTTCAAGCAGGTGATGTTGCGAACGACCTTCTCGTCCGATCCGAAACCGTCATCCTGACTGATTTCCTCGTCCAACCATGCTGCGATCTGACCGGCCATGGCGTCTTCCACGGTCTCAACCCGACGGCTCTCTTGCAGACGCTCTGCTTCAAGCGCAGCTTCGTCATCAGACAGGTAAAGAGGCAAAGGCCCGTGCGGCTGCTTCTCACGCATCTCCTGATAGCGCATCTTTGCTTCTGCCCACAACTGGTCAACCTCCTCACGAAGGCCCTCAATGTCGATATTCTGATCGTCAGCAAGCAAGCATTCGATAGGCCAGAAACGACGACCGCCGGTATCATCGCGCAGATACTTCGCATCGTTGGTCGAACCAATGAAGATGCACTGCCGATGATAGTCCTGTGGGCGCTTGGCCCATGCCAGACGAGCACGGTCAACCCGGCGTGAGATAAACGCCTTAATCGACTGGACATCGCCTTTCGAGAAGCCGGACAACTCGGGAATCTCGATAATCCATGCGTTCTGCATCGACTCGATCATCTTATTGGTGTTGTCGAACTCTGAGGCCAATTCCCCGAACCAGTTGCGCGCCAGCGTCTCAATGAACGTGGTCTTGCGTTTACCCTGCATACCTTCAAGGATCACAGCGTAATCGAACTTGTGCCCCGGCTCATAAATGCGCGTCACGCCGCCGGTCATCATCATTCGAGCGACCGACCGGCTGTATGCCGAATCAGGTGAGCCAAAATAACGCACGAACAGGGTATCGAGACGCGGCACGCCATCCCATTTCAGGTTGTCGAGGTATTCCCGGACAGGGTGAAACAGTTTGTCGTTTGCTGCCATGGAGATAGCGGCGCTGAGATCGCGGTCGGAGACCTTGACGGAGTAGCCGCCCATGCGTCCCGGCGTCTCAATGAGATCGCGGATCGCATGGTCATGCACGTCCTTCCAAAGATCACCGTTCACGGTATCCTGCTGCTTCCAAATGAGGCCCGTAAGCTGCTTGGTGCCCTGTGGTCCGTCACGCTTTTTGCGCAGCTTACCGGGAGTGCCCATGCGGACCAGACCTTCGGAGAACTCGTTGTACGCCACGACGCCCTTTGAGCGGATGTCGTTGGCCACGATCAGGCGAATGTTAGGCAGAGTGGGCCGGATACCGCCGTCGTCGGTGTAATCCAGCTTTTCCATCCATGCGATAGGGCTTTCGGTCGATTTCTTCGTCTCGATCAGTTCGTCGAGGTCGTCGAGATCATCCGTGGCTGGCTGCGCTGCTGCTTTCGGTGCAGGTGTGCCGAGCAGATCGTCGAGATCGTCAGCAACACTGGCCGGTCCAGCCTTGTCGGGTGCCGCAGGCTTAGATTCCGCTGACTCGGTTTCTTCCTCGTCGTCGAACCCGTCGCTGCCGTCGATGATCGCAGAGAACTTGTCCTCGAAACGAGCATGGCGCGACGCTTGCACGACGGTCGCCATCCGAATGTTCCGGCTCTTGCTATCCTTGAAGGATTTCCACACGACTCGGGCATTGTTAATGTCGAATTTCTCCGACTGGCCTGAGAACTCGCACCACGCAGCAAACGCCTCGCCCTCAAGCCCGCGATTGGCGAACTCGTGGTGCAATGCCATGCCGACTTGGAACCAGCCGTCGCGGTCTTCACACCACTCATCAACCGGAAGCGAATCGAGGTGTTTCTTTGCCTCTTTGATAGTCAGGCCGAGCGGCGGTCGATCATCAACCTCTCCGGTCTCAGCAGCATCACGGACGCCCTCGATACTCTCAAGGTGGGTTGCCGGGACATTGGGCACCACGCCGAGATCAATCATATCCCAATCGAATGCGCGGCCCCACACATACTCGGCACCCGTGTCAGGGTGAACCGACGGAGGCAGAGCGACTTGCTTGCCTGTGCCGAACAACTCGATTTCCCAATCGTTCTTTTTGACCGGGCGACCTTTCTTGCTGTCGAACACCATCTCGTGTCCGGGAGAGATTGCGAGTTTCTTCGACGAGAACGGCTTGTCTGTGATGAAATAGAAGTGACGTGATTCGCCGCCTGATCCTGAGACCACAAACGGGAACTTGGTGTAGCCGGGAAGCAGTTGCTCAAGGCGAGCGTGCGCCTCGTCAACAAGGTCATCCTTGCGAATGTCGAGGTCGATGGCGTGGAGATAGCCGCCACCGACCTGCGACGGTTCGCCGAGGCGAACACCAACATTGTTGTCGGGCCGATAATCGCGCTGCAATTCGGCAAAGGTCTTCCGCGCAATAGTGCTCCACGCCCCCTCAACAGGGGCCTTGGATTGCGGTCGGAGCCAATGCACCGAAAAGCCAGCGTCAACGAGCGGCTTGATTGTTTGAATAATTGACATTCTTTCCCTTCCTAAGATGTTCGCGGCTCAGGCCGGGATCAAAGGAAAGGTCGAAGATCGTCTTCGGTCAGAAGGTCAGGTCCATCGGACAGGTCACTATCCTGAACCGATTCGCTCAGTTCAACGAGACGCTTGCGCCCGCGCTTGGAGATTTCGTCAGACCGGAGCCACCGATAAACGCCTTCCGCAGACATGCTGAGTTTGGCAGCAAGTTCAGACACTTGAAGCCGACCTTCTGTGTCGCAGTAAATAGGGAAGCGTTGGCACAGCAGCTTATAGAGGCCGCCGTCAATGGCTTGGGATTTAGGTGTGATCTTTGTCATCTGTGTATCTCCTGATTCGTTGCCCAAACTAAACAGAACGACATAAAGTTCAAGAATAAGTTGACATTGAATTTACGATCCGCTCTTACGTACTCACCGCTTGATAGCGTTACACACCGATTCGGAACAAGGGACACTACCCAATGAGCATTGAACAACTACTCAAAGAGAACACTGCCGCACTGACACGCATGGGCGACCTGCTGGAAATCAGCAACGCCGCGCGCGCAGACCTTCTGGCCCAAGCTGGCGGGACTGCATCAGCAGCACCAGCCGCATCGACCGCAAGCGATTCGGATATGACCGTCGCCGAGATCAAGGCCGCCGTCAAAGATGCAGACAAAGCGACGCTCGAAGCGATGCTGACTGCCGAAAACGAAGGCAAGGCTCGCACCAGTGCAGTCAAGGCGATCCAAGACGCAATCGACGCGCTTCCGACCGGCGAAACAACCGCCGAAGAGGGAAACGAGGAAGTCACGGAAGATGCGGAGTCGAAGACTGCGGATACGACCACGGAGACCACGACTACATCCCCGGCGTCTGCCTCCCCTTCTGACGACAAGAACGCTCAGCCGGTGCCTGCGGGCGTCACGGGCGAACAAGCAGCCGGTGCGTTCGGTGCATGGTTCGGCGAGACTGACGACGAAGACGAGCGTGCGAAACGCCGTGCATTTGTCGGTCAGATCGTGAGCACCCTCGGCGCGAAGATCAGCGAACTCGACGAAGCAGGTCGCCGCAAGGCAATCTTCTATCTGCGTCGTAAGCGCGCCGGTCTGGCGGATGACTTCGAGGCAGCATTCGACTTCGACGGCTCACCGACGCAAGACGTGCCGGAAGCCGCAGCAGCCGAAGAACCTGCTGGCGATCCGAACGACGATCTCCTCTAAGCGGGCATACCCGCTACCCCTGCACCCGGTCGCTTCCCCCTCTTGGGCGACCGGGTGCTTAGATGAGGACTGGTGACTCCCTCCCTCCCACCAGTCCTCTTCTAAGCAATTGAGGTTGAGGCATGACACCGCAGGAAATAAGAGACATCACAGGAATGGTCGCACGAGTTGCGCCTGTGGGGAGTAGGATCACATGCGATCCTGCGCCCGCTGATACGGATGAAGACTGGTTGATCCTTGACCAATTCGGGATTGACGACCGGCTGATCGAACAGGGTTTCGCACGAGAAGGTGGACCTGAGTTTTACACCGGCAACGATAACGGTGAATTTCGATCTTGGCGGCGCGGCGACATCAATCTGATCGTCACGCCAGACGATAAATTCTACGACCGATTTATCACGGCAACGAAGCTGGCGACACGTTTCAATCTCATGCAGAAAGACGACCGGATCGCGCTGTTTCAGGCCGTCTTGTACGGCGTTCGTTGGGACAACCTGAGATGAGCGCACACGCAAGGCTAGGACCCTCCTCAGCAGAAGCATGGATGACCTGCCCCGGTTATCCCAATGCGGTCGAAGGACTCCACGATCCAACATCAGAATATGCAGCAGAAGGCACCGCAGCGCACGCTATCGCTGACGACTGCCTCGCCATGGGCATTGAGGCCGCTGATCTGATCGGATCACACCTCACGATCAACGAGAAGGATGAGGACGGCAATGTCACGCAAACATTCACGTTCGAGTGGACCGAAGAGGACGCCGAACAACTCCAATACGGGCTTGATGAGATCAGGGCTTTTGAAGGTGAGTTTTTTGGTGAGCACCGCGTCGATCTGTCAGAGGTCTATGGCGTCGAGGGACAATTCGGCACGCTGGATCGCGGAGTCGTCGGCAAAGACCTGATCGTCGTCGGAGACCTGAAATGGGGCCGGGGGATTCCGGTATCTCCGGTCGAGAACAAGCAGCTTATGATCTACGCGCTCGGCTTCTGGCACAACATCGCGCGCCATCGCACCAAGGCCACCGATTTCCTCTTCATCATTGACCAGCCGCGCTGTCCCGGCGGCGGCGGACACTGGCGCTGCACACTGGACGAATTGCTCGCGTTCCAAGAGGAACTGCGGATCGCAGCACCAAAGACACTCGATCCCGACGCGCCTCGTGTTGCGTCCGAGAAGGGCTGCTTCTGGTGCCGCCGTCGTCAACAGCCGCCAAGCGAACCGGGCGCGGTCTCGGGCTGCAAGGTCTATGACGAATACGTGCTCGACGCGGTGGGAACCAAATTCGACGATCTCGACGATGCCGAGTTTATCGGCGATACGATCCCGCTGGCACAGTACGACCAGCTATCGGCCAAGCGCCGCACCTATATCGTGAAGCACAAAAAGGTCATTGAGAAATGGCTTGAGTCGTTGCACGCGGCTGTCATCCAAGACGGTCTCAACGGCGAAGAAATCCCCGGCCTGAAAGTCGTCGATGGGCGCAAGGGCCGGAGGACATGGGTTGACGAGAAGAAAGCAGACGCCTTCCTTGCTCAGAGACTCGGAGAAGACCGATTCACTATTAAGTTGAAGTCGGTCGCCCAAGCTGTCAAAAGCATGAAACCCGATGAACGTCACATGCTGACCGATTCGGAACTGTTTGTCGAAGGTGTGCCTAAGCCGGTGCTCGTCGATGAGCGGGACGCCCGCCCTGCGAAAGCAACGGTGGACGAGAAATTTGATGATGTTGAATTTGACACGTTGTGAACTTGAAAGGAATTGCCCATGGCTGGCAAAGATATTGAAATTACGTTGAAATCCACAAAGGCTCATCCTGTGATCCTTTCGTTCCCCGATCTCTTCACTCCGAAGGAATACGAGAACGACGGCAACAAATCCTACGTCCGTGAAGCGAACTTCATCATTGGTGAAGATCACCCGCAGACGCAGGAACTCAAAGACGCGATCCGCGCGGCAATCGCTGCCAAGTGGCCGTCAAATCCCCCTACGATTCCTGTTGATCGCCGTCCGCTTCGCAGCGGCATGGTCATTGACCCTGACACCGAAGAAAAGACTGCCCGTTGGGATGGTTACGACGGCAAGAACTTCGTGTCTGCGAATCGTCGCTGTAAGGCCAACACTCGCGAAGGCGCGAATGCTGAGCCGAACCCAATCCAGTTGATCGACGGTATCCGTGGCCCGGACAAGAAATTCATCCGGCTCAAGGAATCCGACGGCAAGCTGTATGCGGGCTGCATGGTCAATGCGATCATCCGCATCTATGCCTACGACGGCACCAAGCACGGCAACCCTCACCGGGTGAATGCTTCGATTGAAGCTGTTCAGTTTGCCGGTCACGGTGAAGCGTTTGGCGCGAAACCTGTCGATGTTGAAGACAAGTTCGATGAGGTCGATGGCCTTATGGAAGACGGCTTCGACGGAGACGACACCGCATCTGATGGTGCCGGTGCTGGCGATCCGAACGACGACCTGTTGTAAGGGAGCAGAGGGGGCGATTTTCAGCGAGGTCGCCCCCTCATTCGCAATATGAAACGCCAGCTAGTCTGCGACATCGAAATCTATGTGAACTACCTGCTCATCGCCTTCATGGACGTGAGCAACGGTAAGATCGCATCCTTTGAACTTAGTGATCGGAAATCACTGGACATTGAGCGCATCGAAACGATCATGCGCTCGTGCCAGATCATCACATTCAACGGCAACTCATTCGATATTCCGCTGATCTATCTGGCGCTGACCGGCGCGACGACTGCGCAGATCAAACACGCTGCTAACCGGATCATCAACGAACGCCTCATGTGGTGGACCGTTGAACGTGAGTTCGGTATCTTCATTCCCAAGAACCTTGACCATATCGACTTGATCGAGCCGAACCCGGCGGTCATGCAAGGTCTCAAAATCCTCAACGGACGCCTGCACGGGCCGAAGATGCAGGACCTCCCTTATCCGCACGACGCTGTGCTCACGCACGAGCAAATGGATGAGGTTGAGGCATACTGCGGAAACGATCTCGACGCGACCGCGCGCCTGCTCTCGGCTCTTGTCGAACCTATCGAAATGCGCGAACAGTTCGGCGAGCAATATGACCTCGGCGACGTGCGCTCGAAGAGTGACGCGCAGCTTGGCGAGGCAATCATCAAAAAGCGCGTCGAGAAGGTGACAGGGAGCGTTCCTAAGCGCGATTCGGTTTCTCCGGGAACCACATTCCAGTACAACGTGCCGGACTTCATCGAGTTCGAGGGCGAGACCATGAAGGCCGTGCTCGAAGACGTGCGCAACACCACGTTCAAGGTGAACAAGGAAGGCCGCGTCAACATGCCGAAAGCCTTGGATGGCCGGTACATTGAACTCGGTGCGAGCACGTACAAAATGGGAATCGGTGGACTCCACTCGACCGAGGCCAACCGGGCGATCCACTCGACCGACGATCACGTCCTGATCGACGCCGACGTTGCCAGCCAATACCCTTCGATCATCCTCAAATTGGGTCTGGCACCAAAGGCGCTCGGCGGGGCATTCCTCGACGCCTATCAGGGCATTTACGATGAGCGCAGGATCGCCAAGCGCGCGGGCGACAAGGTTCGCGACAAAGGCGGCAAGATCGCTCTCAACGGCTGCTACGGTAAGCTAGGCTCCAAATGGTCCGTGCTTCATGCACCGCACCTCCTGATCGCTGTGACTCTGACAGGGCAGCTTTCGCTCCTCATGCTGATCGAGAAGGCTGAGAGCATGGGAATTAGCGTGCTATCAGGCAATACCGATGGCGTGATCTTCCAACTCGACCGCAAGCATTACGAAGGGATCGGCACCGAAGGCGCTGACAAGGATCGTCTGCTCGGCGGCAAACTGAAAGAGATCACCGACTGGTGGGAGAAAAAGACAGGCTTCGATCTCGAATTTGCCGAGTACAAGTCCGTTTACAATATGTCGGTGAACACCTATTTCGCGCTCAAGCCCGACGGATCAGCTAAGCGCAAAGGTACGCTTGCGAACCCATGGGCAGAAGGCGATCTGCGTGCTCAGATGATGAAGAACCCGAACATGACGATCTGTTCGGACGCGGCGCTTGCTTACGTCAAGGACGGCATTGATCCAGCAGAGACGATCCACGGCAGCAGGGACATCAAATCATTCGTCACGGTCGTCAACGTCAAAGGCGGCGGCAAGTGGCGCGAGGAGCCAATTGGCAAGGTCGTCAGGTACGCTTGGTGCCACGGCGGCGAGCCTATCTTCTATTGTGAGCCTCATCCGACGACCGGCAACTTCAAAAAGGTCAGCCGGACAGACGGCTCTCGACCGATGCTGAACCTCCCCGAAGAGTTCCCGGACGACATCAATCACGACCGTTATATCGAAGAGGCTTGGTCAATCATTCACAACATCGGCGCTTTCCCTGAGAGGCCCGAATTGGACCTGTTCAGCGTCGAGGCTATGGGTCTGTGAGCGATCAAGAACTAGAAGCCGAGATCGAAGACGACGTTGTGATCTTCGCGACCAACCGTGGCTGGATGTGCCGCAAGTTGAAGGTCGCCGGTCGCCGAGGCTCACCTGACCAATGGTTCTTCAAGGACGGACGACTCGTGATTATCGAGTTCAAACGACCGGGAGATGGTGTATTGTCGGGGAACCAGATTCGCGAGATTGAGCGGTACAGGGATCACGGATTCCATGTCCACGTCATCGACAATCGCGACGCAGCCTGCATGATCCTTGAGGGGACCGATTATGTCAAAGACTGACTATCGACCGCGCTCAGCGATGCGTGACCAGCAAGTGTTCATCTCCGATACGATTGTCGAGAACCCGTACAAGCTGATCGTCAGCGATATGGGTTCGGGCAAGACAGGCGCGACGCTCGACGCGGCAAGGAAGCTGCTCGACCGGCAAGAGATCACACGCATTCTGGTGATCGGCCCGAAGCTGGTATCCAAGGAAACATGGCGCGACGAGATCGAGACATGGGAGCACACCAAATGCCTGTCAAAGGCAGTGTGCGTCGGCACAGACAAACAGCGCAAGGCGGCACTGGCTGAGGATGCTGAGATCACCTGTATCAACCGAGAGAACTTGGTCTGGCTTTGGAACCAGATCGGCGGCCTGAAAGGCTGGAAATGGGACTTCGTTGTCGTTGACGAATCGAGCATGTTCAAAGCGGGCAAGAAACGCACAGCCAAGACTCGAGTCAAGGACAAGAAATCGGGCCAGATGCGGACACGCAAGGGCGGTAAGATGACTCGATTCGGTGTGCTCGCGGCAGCGCGTCCGAAGATCAAACGCCTGATTGAGTTGACCGGCACACCGGGCGAACTGCTCGATCTATGGGGCCAAATCTTCCTGTTGGATCAGGGCGAACGACTAGGATCGAGCAAGGAAGCATACGAGGGCCGGTGGTTCAACAAGAACCAGTATTCGCACAAGATCACACCGCACGATCACTCAGAGGCCGAGATCATGGCCCGGATCGAAGACCTGATGGTCTCAATGCCCAAGTTGAAGATCGTGCCCGATCCTGTCCACATTCCGATTCGCGTCGATCTGCCCCCGGCAATCATGCGCCAGTATGCCGAGTTCAAGAAAACCCTCGTCTCAGAAGAATATGACGTGGAGGCGGTCAACAACGGCGTCCTGACAAACAAGCTGCTCCAATTCGCCAACGGTTCGATGTACAACGAGGAAGGCGAAGTGGTGCCGATCCACACAGCCAAACTCGATGCTCTCGATGAACTGATCGAGCGCGCGCAGGGCGAGAACGTGCTGATCTTCTACGGGTATAAATTCGACCTTGCAGCGATCCGCGAACGCCACCCTGACGCGGTTGTGCTCAACGAGTGTGACGATGCCGTGCGCCTGTGGAACGAAGGTAAAATCAATAAGTTGCTGGCACACCCGGCCTCTTGTGCCCACGGCCTGAACATGCAGTACGGCGGCCATATCGCGATCTGGTATGGTCTCACATGGAGCCTCGAACTCTGGCTGCAAGCGAACGCCCGCCTGCCGCGTCCCGGCCAAGAGAAACTGGTAGCGATCTATCAAATCCTCGCTCGCGGCACAGTCGATGAGCGCGCGATTGACGTGCTTGGTGGCAAGGGTGCCAGACAGGATAGGATCATCGACGCAGTGAAAGCAGAACTGGCTTCACAATAAAGACTTGATCTCCTGAGCGAAGTGCTTATGAGTTGTGTCATGCAGTCTCATCCTATTCCATCTCATGCCAAAACAGCTTGGTGGCGACTCGATAAGGTCGTCGAACAAACAAGCCTGTCAAGGTCAACGATCATCCGAAAAGTCAAGGAAGGCACCTTCCCTGAGAGCCATAAAATGCGTACAGTGAATGCTCGCGTTTGGCTTCAATCGGAAGTCGAGGAATGGAAAGCAAACGAGTTGGACATGGGACCGAGCCAAGATACATCTGTGAGTGATCTGTTGTGAGCGGGGGCATTGACGATCTGCTCGGCGGATCACCTGAACCTAAATTGAGTGATCGAGAGCAGCGCCGCCTAGAGCGAGCAGCAGCACTGGCAAAAGACACCGCAATCAAAGCCGCTGGCCGTGGCGGGACCTTTACCGAGATGGGCGTGCTCAAGCGCCCGGTCTCAATGAATTTCCTCGCCGAGGTCTTCGACATGGACCCTGCGACCGTCCGCAAGCGACTCACGCGCTGCCCGAAACTCGGCAACGCTGGTGGCAACCGGCCTGTGTACGATTTCAAGACGGCTTGCTCGTTCATCCTGCCGCCGCGAATGACATCCGATGAGTTCATCCGCACTCTGCACCACGCCAAGCTGCCGCCGGAAGTCAACAAGACGTTCTGGCAAGCGCAGCGCGAACGGATGCGGTACATGCGCGACGCCGGGGAACTCTGGCACACGACCGACCTGCTGAACGTGCTTGGTCAGGTCAATATGACGTTCAAGGACCGCATTGATATGTGGGTTGAAGACATCCGCGATCTGAAAGGCATTTCTGACGAACACGTCGAGAAGATCGAAGAGATGGCGCACGCACTCAAGAGCGACCTGTACGAGAGCCTTGTGACGCTGCCGGGTAAGGGTGAAACCGTCAGCATCCGCGACAAGGAAGACCCTCTCGCTCCACCCGAAGCAGAACAGACGGAATACACAGATGACCAAATCAGCGATTCGCTTTAAGCCCGAGCAGTTCGACTCGATCCTTAAACGGATTGCGTGCGAGCACGAGGTCAACGGGGAAACCGTGGCTGGCAATCCGAATATGCTGGTGCCTTGGTATCTCATGGCGTCGTATATGTATTATGAGAAAGACGATCCGTTCCTCACCGATGAATGCTTCGACTGGCTATGCAAGGAACTCGACGAGAAATGGGATGAGGTCGATCACTGGCACAAGGACCTCGTTGATCGCGATGCGCTGAAAGCCGGTACAGGCTATCAGATCGACTGGTCCAAGATGCCGACTCGGATCAAGGACGCGGCAACGCATCTGGTTTACAAATACACTTCGCCCGATGAGGTTGGGAAAATCACCCCGCCCCCTTCCGATATTGACGATCTGCTCGGCACACCGACAAGCATTGAGGACCTTCTGTGAAGCTACCGAAGTCATCTTTCCCTTCGATTGAGCATATCGTTGCGGCCTCAGCAGAGAGTGTCAGGCCGCCCGAGCGGATGACCGTGGCTGAGGCCGGTGCGAAATATCATATCGTGAATAACCCCGGCTCTTACGTCGGGCCTTTCTCGTTGAAGAAAGCGCCCTATTTGATTGAGCCGATGAACGAGATGCAGAGTCTCGACCTGAAAGGCGTCGTCTTCGTCGGGCCTGCTCGTACTGGTAAGTCGGCCATGCTCATCAACTGGCTCTGCCACACCGCAATCTGCGATCCAGCCGACATGCTCGTGGTCCATATGACGCAATCGACCGCGCGCGACTGGTCTCAGGCCGATCTCGATAAAGCGGTGCGCAACTCACCCGAATTGAAGGCGCGGATGACACCGGGCCGTCAGAACGATAACGTCCACGATAAGTCGTTCTTGTCGGGTATGCGCCTGCTCATCAAATGGCCTTCGATCACAGAACTCTCGGGCAAGACGATCCCGCGCCAATTCCTCATGGATTACGACCGTATGCCGGACAGTATCGGCGGCGAGGGTAACGCATTCGATCTGACGCGGAAACGTGGCCAAACCTTCAAACGTCGCGCAATGTGTGTCGTGGAATCGTCGCCCGGTCGAGACGTGACCAATCCCAAATGGATTGCGACAACACCACACGAAGCACCGCCCGCAACCGGCATTCTCGATCTGTACAATCGAGGTGATCGGCGACGCTGGCACTGGCGCTGCCCAAGCTGTAACGAATCGTATGAGCCTTCGTTCTCGCTGCTCAGTTATCCTGACAGCAACGATCACATGGAGGCCGCCGAACAGGTGGTGATGGTCTGCCCGCACTGCGGCCACTATCACAAGCCCGAAGATCAAGAGGAATTGAACCTCGGCGGTCGTTGGGTTAAGGACGGTGCAATCTGGCTCCCGGACGGATCAATGGTGCCCAAGAATGGCATGACGATCCGGCGCAGTGAGATCGGATCGTTTTGGATGAAGGGGCCAGCCGCCAGCTTTACCAACTGGAAAGAACTCGTGGTCAAATTTCTCGACGCTACTGAGGCGTGGGAAAAGAACGCGGACGAAGAGGCTCTGCGGACCACAATCAACGTGGACCAAGGCGAACCGTACACCCCGAAAGCCCTTGAAGCCGGTCGCTTGCCCGAAGAACTGGCCGAGCGCGCGCAGCATTGGGGCGGTACTCGCCAAGAGCCGGTCGTGCCAGAAGGAGTCCGTTTCCTCGTGGCCACGGTTGACGTTCAGGCCCGGTCGTTCGTTTGTCAGGTCCATGGGATCGGCGAGGGCAATGACATCTGGCTTGTCGATATGTTCAAGATCAGAAAGAGCGGCACCCGGCTCGACGAGCGCGGTGAACGTATGATGCTCGATCCAGCCGCTTATGTCGAAGATTGGGATACGCTGATCGAACAAGTGATTGAGCGCAGCTATCCACTGGCTGACGAATCGGGCCGCAGGATGCAGGTGAAACTTGCCGGTTGTGACTCGGGCGGTAAGGCCGGTGTGACAGCCAAGGCGTACCAGTTCTGGCGCAATCTGCGCGACGACGAACAAGGTCGCCAGCACCACACCCGCTTCCAACTCATCAAGGGTGAAGCCAAACCGACAACGCCACGGTATCGCCGGGACTATCCCGACTCGAACAGGAAAGACAGGCACTCTGGCGCACGCGGCGACGTTCCTGTTGTGTTCCTCAACGCAAACACGCTCAAGGATCAGGTCTCGGGTATGCTCGGTCGCACCGACTCACAGGGCGGTAGGGTCAACTTCCCGATCTGGTATGACGAGCACGGCAAGCAGGAAGACATCGGTTGGCTCTTTGCTCAGCTTACCGCCGAGGTCCGCACAGACAAAGGGTGGGAAGCACCGAGCGGCAAACGCAACGAAGCGTGGGACTTGCTCTACTACTGTATCGGCCTTTGCCTTGATCCTCGCATCTCGCTTGAAAACATCGACTGGACAAAACCTCCCTTGTGGGCAGAGGAATGGGACGCTAATAACTTGATCTTCGAGGGTGGCGCTTCTCCCCGATTCGCACCGAAGCAAAAATCGAAAGGGCTGGACTCGCTTGGAGAGTTGTTGGCGTAACCTCAACAAATTATTGTCTTCACTATTTTGTTGATCTCCCCCTCCTAAAGTGTAGTGCTCATCTGAACATGGCAACAACCGAAGAACTTCTCGAAGAGGCAAAAGCCGCCTATCACCGCCTCGCTCTCGGCGAAGCGGTTGTTGAGGTGCGCGATCAATCTGGCGAAAGCATTCGTTATCAGGCGGCGTCAAAGAACGCCCTGCTTGAATACATCCGCAGCATGGACCCATGCTTCCTGTTGCCGCCAGCAGCACAGGGAAGCGGGCCAATGAGGTTTGTGGGATGAGCAATACGACTTCAATTGACGATCTCCTCGGCAACGTCGAGGGAGCCGGTGCTACCCCTGCTACCGTCCCGGCAGGAGGCACCGGCTCAATTGGTGCTGTCGCAGGCGGCGCTTACGAAGGCGCAGATCGCATGGATCGGGCAATGGCGCTTTGGACGCCACCCCTGCAATCCGCCGACCAAGAAATTCTGCCGTCGAAGTATATGGGCGATGCCCGTGTGCGCGATACAATCCGCAACGACGCCTATGTCGCGAACAGTGCTAACCTGCACCGCGATCATATCGTCGGCAGTTTGTTCCTCCTCAACTCGAAGCCTGCCACCAAAGTTCTTTGGGGTAAGGACGACGAAATGTGGGAAGAGGAGTTCCAAGAGGAAGTCGAAGAGAAGTTCACGCTGTGGGCCGAAAGCGACGAATGTTGGGTTGACGCAACGCGCCACAATACGTTCTCCGAAATGGTTCGACTGGCCGTGGGCACTCACTTCATGGGCGGCGAGAGCATTAGCGCGGTGGAATACCTGCGTGAAACCGACCGCCCCATGAGCACAGCAATTATGATGCTGGACAACGAGCGCCTGTCATCGCCCCCTGCTGTTGCGCATGACCGCTTCGTCCGTGGCGGTGTTCGCCGCAATCGCCGTGGTCGGCCTATCGGATATTACATCCGCCAAGGGCACCCGAGCGACTTCACCGATCCTGACGCTCACAAATGGCAACTTGTTCCTGCATCGACTCCATGGGGCCGCAAGCAGATCATCCATGTCTTTGAGCAGGTTCGCCCTGACCAGACTCGCGGGATCAGCCAGATCACGTCGATGCTGCGCGAATCGCATCAGGCGAAGACCATGCGCGCAATCGCGCTGCAAAACATGATCGTCAATTCCTCGTATGCTGCGGCTATCGAGAGCGATCTGCCGACTGACGTTGTGTTCAACATGCTCGGCGGCGGCAACGTCCAAGACGAATCTGCGATGACCGGCGCTATCGAGAACTACATGACCTCGTATCTTTCGACGGTTGCTCAGTATGTGGGCAAGTCAAAGTACGCGCAGATCGACGGCGTGAAAATCCCCCACCTTCCGCCGGGTTCAAAGCTGAACCTGATGCCGGTTGGTAAGGGCGGCCTGCTTGGCACAGAGTTCGAGCAATCCCTTCTGCGCTATATGGCGGCAGGCAGCGGCACGACATACGAACAGTTGTCTCGGGATTACTCGAAGACCAATTATTCGTCGATCAAAGCTGGTCTGGCCGAGACCAAGCTGTACATGGCGTCGAAGAAAAAGATCATCGCCGACCGATTCGCCAGCGCGATCTTCCGTCTTTGGATGGAGGAAGCGATCAACAAGGGTATGCTCGAAACGCTCAAGCGTCCGAACGTGCCAAACTTCTATGATCCGCTGATGAGTGAAGCGTACACCGATTGCGATTGGATTGGCGCGTCGCAGGGTCAGGTTGACGAGTTGAAAGAGACTCAGGCGGCCCTCGCACGGATCAACGGTGGTATCTCCACCCGCGAAGCCGAGATCGCCCGCTTCGGTAAAGATCACCGCAAGGTCTTCAAGCAGCTTGCTCGTGAGAAGCGTAAAGCCGAAGAACTCGGTCTCGATTTCTCCGGGGCCGACGAAATGATGGGAGCGGTTGAAGCTGCTGCCGACGAAGACAACGAAGCTAAGGAACCACGCGATGACCAATAACACATTCCTCGCGCGCTTCGACCAAGAGCCTGCAATGGTGAACCCGGAGCAGCAGTTGCGCTTTGACACCTGTATGTCAGAGGGCGCGGCCTTCATGGCGAAGAACGAAGAACGCATGGCTGACGCGGCTGAGATCGCTGAACGTGCGGACTGCGCGCACAACGACGACGGCTACTGGCCTGCTCCCGATTCGTGGGAAGCACGCTATAAGCCGTACAAGGTCATCAACGGCACGTTGCAGGTCCCGGTCAAAGGCGTCCTGATCCACAACTTCCCGTACACGATCAGCGATTGGATCACAGGCTACGAGTACATCACTCGGGCAATCGAGCGCGGCATGGCTGACGGCAATGTGCGCCGGATCGCTCTGCTTGTTGACTCGCCCGGTGGCACTGTCGCCGGTTGCTTTGAGTGCGCAGACAAGATTTACGAGGCGCGCGGCACCAAGCCAATCGAAGGATTCGCTCACGAGCACGCATACTCTGCTGCTTACGCGATCATCAGCGCGACATCGCGCATCCACGTCTCCCGCACTGGCGGCGTTGGTTCGATTGGTGTTGTCACCTCGCACACAGACCGTTCGGAGCAGATGCGCCAGTACGGTATGAAAGTCACCTTCATTTTCGCAGGTCAGCATAAAGTTGACGGCAATGGCTTTGAAGCCTTGCCAGCGGACGTGAAAGCACGTATTCAGGTTCGCATTGACGAACTGTACGGAGTGTTCGTGTCCACAGTGGCACGTCACCGGAACATTGGAGAAGATGCGGTTCGGGCAACCGAAGCGTTGACCTTCACTGCATCCGAAGCCCTGTCGAACGGTCTGGCCGATACGGTCGCCCCGCTTGACGAAGCCATGGCCTCTTTCGAGGCCGAATTGTCCAACAACACGGAGAATACAACTATGTCCACAGAACAGGACACTTCGGCGACCGATCAGGCCGCCGCACTCGACGCCGCTCGCGCAGAAGGTCGTACCGCTGGTGCAACCGAAGGCGCAACGGCAGAACGCACTCGTATCTCGGCAATCATGTCGAGCGACGAAGCAAAAACTCGTCCGGTCGCTGCGCACAACGTCGCGATGAACACCGACATGAGCGTCGAAGCTGCTGCTTCGTTCCTCGCCGGTCTCACCGAAGAATCGGCTCCTGCCGCTTCGACCGAAGCCGAAGCCCCCGCAACTGGCGATGCCGGTGTTGGCGCTAACCGCTTCGACAAAGCCATGGAAGGCAATACCCCGAATCTCAACGGGAATGCCGAAGCTGGCGCGTCGGACGACGACGATCAGGACACAACCGCTGGCGCAGCCGGTGCAAGTGCTCTGTTGGCTGCTCGCGGCAACGCTACGGGCTTCAAACCGAAGTCGAAGGCGTAAGCCGAAACTTCCCAATCCACCAGTGAAAGGTTAATCCTATGACTACTATTCCTTATGGCGGTGAAGGCGTTCCCTCGGGCGTCGATACTCAGGAGTTTTCCTATCAGGAACTCCTCGCCGGTCACATTCCCGAGACGCTGTCGGTTCCCGGCTATCAGGCGCTTGGCGATGTTGCCATTGCTGCGTTCACTGTTGTCGGCGTTTCTGGCGGCAACCTTGTCCCTGCCACGCAGGACGGCACCGTTGCAGCCATCGGCTTCACCGTTGCTCCTGTCGAAGCCAGCGGCAATGTGCAGAAACTCGGCCTGATGCGCGGCGGCAACTTCAATGTTGACGCGCTTGTGTTTGACGCTTCGTTCACCACGGACGCTCAAAAACTGGCTGCGTTTGAAGGCGCTCCGACTCCCACCAACATCGTCTTGCAGAAGGTCGGCTAAGGCCGGTCCCTGAGACTCCAACGAAAAGGGTATTTCAATGACTATCACCCCTCAATTCTATGATACGACGGCCCTCCTCGGCGTCATGCAGGAAGAGGACAAGCCTGAGTTCTATTGGGCCGGGATGTTCACGAACCAGATCAACTCTGATGAAGAGACGATTGACTTCGAGAAGATTCCGCACGCCGGTCGCAAACTCGCGCCGTTCGTGACTCCTCTGTCGCAAGGCAAGCCGATCTACAGCCGTCGGTCTGTGATCTCGCGCGTCAAGCCCGCGTACATCAAGCCGAAGGACCCTGTTTCCCCGGATCGCGTGATGAAGCGCAAGCCCGGTGAAATGCTGGCTCCGACTCCGATGTCTCCTGAGCAACGCCGTCAGGCAATTCTCGCCGACATCGCGGTTCAGCACAACGAAGCCATTGACCGTTCGTTTGAATGGTTGGCCGCTAAGGCTGTGATCGACGGCAAGGTTGTGATCGGCGACGATCTGATGCCTGAGCGTGAAGTTGACTTCAACCGTAACGCTTCCAACACTATCGCCCTTGCTGGCGCTGCTCGTTGGGATCAGGCTGGCGTTGACCTGCTTGGCAACATCGAAGACTGGCGCACGCTCTGTCGTCGTGCTGAGTTCGGTGGTCGTACCAACCGCCTGACCGTCGGCCCTGACGCTTGGGACGTGATGCGCAAGAACGAAGCGATCAAGGAACTCATGGACCGGAACTTCCGTGGCCGTGATGGCAACCTGCGCACCGGCCTGTCGGCTGATGCTGAGATCGAGTACGTTGGTTCGCTCGGCCCTGATCTCGACGTGTACGTCTATTCGGACTACTACGAGGTTGACGGCGTTGTGACTCCGTTCCTTGATCCGAAGGACGTTGTTCTGACTGGTCCGGGTATGACCGGCTATCGTTGCTTCGGCGCGATTCAGGACCCTCACGCACAGTACCAGTCGTTCGAGAAATTCCCTCGTCACTTCATGCAGGACGATCCTGCTGGCGAGTTCTTGATGACTCAGTCTGCGCCTCTGATGGTTCCGGTCAATCCGAACGTCACCCTCAAGGCAACCGTCCTTACCTAATCCGGGGCAGGACAAACCAAAGGTCGCGGGGGCCAATCCGGTCCCCGCGATTTCCTCTAATAAGGGACAAATACCATGACCAAATATGTTGCAAACTGTCGCATCGAACAACGCGACGAAGACGGCAATCCGATCATCACCCTCAAGGGCGAAGACATCGAATTGACCGACGAACAACTGGCTGAGATTCCGGCCAGTGCCGTCAGCCTTCCCAAGGAAGCCAAGGTTGTTGAAGACGCTGATGCGGCTGCAATCGAAGCTGCTGAGAAGGAAGCTGCTGAGAAGGCCGCTGCCGAAGCTGCTGAGAAGGAAGCTGCTGAGAAGGCCGCTGCCGAAGCTGCCGAGAAGGAAGCTGCTGAGAAGGCCGCTGCCGAAGCTGCCGAGAAGGAAGCTGCTGAGAAGGCCGCTGCCGAAGCTGCCGAGAAGGAAGCTGCTGAGAAGGCTTCGAGCAAGAAATCCTCGACCAAGCAAGCAGGCGCGGACCTCTAATGCCGCGCCGCAGTTTCCGAGAGATTCTGCGTAAAGGACGCAGGGACCTTCACGATCACATGAAGGTCCCTGCGCTTTATATCGCGTATGACGGGGCGACGCCGATCCCGATGTATGTGCGCGACTTCACCAAATTTGAAGATACAGGCGACATGGGATCGCGCAACAAAGGCTACGCCACGTTCGCGCAGATCACCCCACGAATCATTTTCATGCGCAACACGCTCGAAGACGCGCGCCATGGAGCGATCTTTTCGATTGCACCGGGTGAAGCGTATCGCGTTGAGCGCACAGACCCTCAGAACGACATCACCCGCACAGCGGACGTTACCCCTCTCAGCGATGAAGAGATGGTCGATCTGCCTGTTCCTGACGACGACTCGGTGCTCTCAGCACTGGCTCCTGCGTTCGGATATGTTGTGCCAGACAATACAGGCCACGGCATTTACAATAACAATGCGGGCGACCAGAACATCCTCGCCGACACGCCTAGCCTCCTCGTCAATGACGCGCAGGGCTTTGTTGACGAGAGCCAACTGCCCTCGGACATCGACACATATTACGACGGCACCTACATCAAGGGTAAAAGCGGCGACGGAATGCTTATCAAGGTGAGCATGACATTTACGCCAGCCGACCAGAACGCATCCGATCTGACAATCTGGCTGGATATTGGAGGCGTCTTTACCCGCATCTTCGAGACAAGCAATGAAATCGCTTACGGCGCTGGCGAAGAACACCGAATCATCCTCGATATGATCGCCTACAACCGGGACACTTGGGAAGCAAACGGTGGCCGGGTTTGGGTTGAATCTGACGGGGACGGTGCTATCAGCGAAGTCTCTTACCAGATTCACCGAATCCACAAGGCGAAAACGAATGCCTAATCAGAACGCCCCCGGCGGTCTTCGCGATCTGAGGGAAAAAGCAACGAAACACGAAACGGACATCGCGCAGCTTGCGACTGAAACGCAACAGAACGCGCAGGCCGTGCAAAACATTCAGACAGGTGGTGAGGGTTTGAATATCCCCGACCTGACCTTGATCTTCGATAACCAACTCATCTGAAAGGCAATACCATGGCTACTCTTCAACAACGCTTGAGCGATCTCGCAACGCGGGCAGCAACCGAATGCAAGTCGATCCGAACACTGGTCAACGGCAACGCGGCTGACCTCGCGGCTCTGGCGACAACCGATAAATCGAACTTGGTCAATGCGCTCAACGAACTGCACACCGAACTCGGCAACATCAACCCAACCTCTCTGATCGACGACGCGCAAACATCGGCCACCGATAAAACGTGGTCAATCGACAAGATCGCGTCTGAGATCACAACGGCAATCGGCCAGATCACAAGCGGCGCTCCTGCGGCTCTCGACACCCTCGACGAACTGGCAAACGCATTGGGCGACGACGCAAACTTTGCTGCGACCGTTACGGCGGCCCTCGGCAACCGTCTTCGCATCGACGCAGCACAAGGTTTGACGCCTGCACAACAGACGCAAGGCCGCGCGAACATCGGAGCACAGGAAGCCGCAGCTATCGGCGATCCTGACACCGATCTCGTTGCTGTGTTCGAGGGCGGCCTCGTCTAAGCATGACACTGATCTCTCGTCTCATTGCTCTAGCGTCTCGGATTGCCGCTGAATTTTCAGCCGTGCGATCCGAGATGTTGGTGCTTGGGGCGAAGATTTACACAATCGACATCAACGGACGCTTCCGTGGGTACACGAACGAACGCTGGACGGGCTTTCACACGACATACGGCATTGGCGCGGGAACATTCCAAGAGGACGGGGGTACGGCTTCCGAACCTTCTATTATCTGGAATCAGCATGGCCCACTTCTGAAAGAGGGCCATGTGGTCAAGCGTATCGACCTGCTCGCCCAAACCACAAACACCCACTGGTCGGCTTCACGGATCAGGGTGTATCACCAACGGGCAACTGACGCGGCGAACGTAACTCGCACTCTCATTGCCTCGACCGATAATTTCTCTCACCCGAACAACGAGTGGCGAGAATGGTCGGCTCAGCCAGATTTCGTCGTGCCCGATGATGGATTTCTTCTGGTGTGCGTCAAACCCGCCGTCACAAACAATCAAAATGGATCGTACTTTGGCACGGCTATCTCCGCGACCATGGAGATTCCGGCATGACCCAACCTTACGTCGTCGCGGTCGAAGGGCTGTCCGAATCAATCGCAGACATCGAAGCACTCCCTGCAAACGTCGTTCGATTCGCGCGCATGGCGATCAACACGACAACGCGCAAGTCACGGACGCTGGCCTCGCGTAAGATTCGCGATCAGGTCTCGTTTACCGCAACGTACCTCTCGGACAAGAACGGTCGCCTGTCGATTACGAAGCACGCAAGCGAGAGCGATCTCGAAGCACGGATTACGGGGCGCAGCCGTCCCACCTCTCTTGCTCGATTCGCCACAGGCAGCAGCCGTAAGGGTGTGCGTGTGAGGGTTAAGCCCGGATCGTCTCAGACAATGGGCCGCGCGTTCTTCCTCAAATTGCGTGCAGGTAACGCGGCAATTGAGACGAAATCGAATCAGGGCCTTGCAATCAGGCTCAAACCGGGCGAGGTTATCGCCAACAAGCGCAGGATGTTGCAAGTTGCAGGCAACCTGTATCTCCTCTATGGTCCGAGCGTGGACCAAATCTTCGCCAACGTGGCCGAAGACATCGCCCCGGATGCAACAGACATCCTTGAGGGTGAATTTCTCCGGCTCCTAGACAGGTTGAATTGACATGCCAGTGCAAGGTCCACTTACGAACTCAAACTATACGGGCGATCCTGTCCCGTTCAAGACTCGAGTCCTCACCGCTCTCACAGATGCGCTCGAAGAGATCACCCCGGACAACGGGTACACGAGCGATCTAGGTGAGTTCACGGCAGAAGATGGTGCTCCTATGCGCCGGACATACCGTGGCCGAGCATTTTTCGGCGACAACGACCCTCTCCCCATGGTCGCCGTGCTTGAGCGCCCTGACATGAGCGATGAACTCTCTGAACCTCCCGTGGAGGCGACAACAGGCGCATACGAATGGAACCTGATCGTGCAGGGATTCGTTCAGGACAACAAAGCTGATCCCACCGACGACGTGTACAAGCTGCTTGCGGACATTCGTTTCCGCCTCGGCCATGAGCGCGCTCGGAAGGATGACGAAACAGGGCGTTTGCCCAACCCTCTAGGCTTCGGTGGTCGTCGAAAAGGCAACCGCATTGAAGAACTTAGCTTCGGCTCCGGGATCGTCCGGCCAGCCGATGAAGTCTCGGCCAAAGCGTATTTTTGGCTCGGGGTGACGTTGAAGACAATTGAGGACCCACTTTCCCCTTTCCTTTGACGCCATTTCAACTTAAACGTGACACCTGAAACACAAAAGGAGTTTTCCCATGTCCGGCACTACTGGCACTGAAAATCAAACTCTCGGTCGTGGCGAAATCCACTTCGCGACGTTCAAACCGGGAACATGCACCCCCGACGGCTTCCGTTATCTCGGCAACACGCCCGAGTTCAATCTGTCGGTGAACACCGAAACCCTGCCCCACTACAAGATGGATCGCGGCACGAAGATCAAGGATAAGTCGGTTACTCTGCAAACCGATCATGCCGGGACTTTCACCTGCGACAACATCGACCTCGAAAACCTCGCCTTGTTCTTCCAAGGTGAATCTTCGACGATTGCACAGGGCGCAGCCGCAGGCGTCACCGAAACGCTCGAAGGTATCACCCTCGGTCGTTCGTACCAGATCGGCGAGAGCGACACGCTTCCGATGGGCGCGAAGTCTGTGACCGTTACTGCTGCGGCAGACGGCACCGACGCGACCGCACTGGTTGAAGGCACCGACTACACCGTTGACTCCGCTCGTGGCGTTATCACCTTCCTCGAAGGCGCAACCAATATCACGACCGGCGAAGACTGTGACCTGACCTACGATCTGGCCGCTGTCAGCTACGACCGCACGATCTCTGGCAATGACCAGATTGAAGGCGCGATTCGCTATCTGGCCTACAACGCGGAAGGCGATGACATCGACTACCGCATGGCTCATGTTCGTGTTTCTCCGAATGGCGACCTTGCACTCAAGGGCGACGACTGGATGACCACTCCGTTCAATGTCGAAATTCTCAAGCCCACCGGGCGCGAGGCGATCTACATGAACGGCCAACCGTACACAGTCTAAGGGGATAAGGGACGATGAAAAGCCTCAAGGACATTACGATCCAAACGGCTGAGGTTGAAACGGCTGGCGGTGCATTCACCGTCAGCCCGCTCACCGCAGCAGACATCCTCGGCATTTTTGTGGGCCATCGCCCAAGTGTCGAGCGCATCTTCGAGTCGTTCAAGGAAGGCGCGACACAGCAAGACATCTTCGTCGATCTGGTCGTCACTTTCCCTGATATTGTTGCTGACATTATCGCGCGTGCCAACGGCACTCCCGACGATGTAGGTCTCAGTATGGCCCGGAAACTGGATGTTGGCGCACAACTCACGGCATTGGAAAAGATCGGTACACTGACCGTTTCCTCTGTTGGTGGCTTGGGAAACCTCGCAGCCCTAATCGAACGCCTGAGCGCGGGGATGAGCGGGGCAATGAGTCTAAGCGAACAACTGCCGCAGAGTGGGTCCACGACCTCAGAAAGCAGTGCTCCAACCTCCTCGCAGCAGGACACGTAAACCCTTGGGATTATCCCCTTTGGCTGGTATGGGTTGAAAACGAACTCGTAACAGAGCGTGAAAACGAACGCCTCGCAAATGAGGCAACTATGTTTCAGCACGCGGCAGCATCAATCCTCGCCCCGAAAGAGGGCGGCAATGCTTTCCGTAAGCTGATTAACAAACTGGTAGGAAAGTGAGTTGTCGATGGCAAAGCGTGACGTTCAGCTAGTCATCAAAGCGCGCAGCGAAGCAGATCGCGCCATCGACTCTATCACAGGCGCAATGCGCCAGCTTCTCGGCGTTCAAGACGACCTGACAGGCTCCGGCGAGCAAACGAGCAACATGCTCAACCGCATCGCCGGGGCCTTCAAGTCTCTCGATGCCGGTGCAGCGAAGATCACACAATCGGTTGCAGCCTCCGAACGGTCGCTTGCGTCTCAGAACGCAGCACTGGCCGAGAATGAGGCCCGCTACGCATCTCTGCAAAGTCAGATCGACGCGGCAGGTCAGGCAATCGTCAATACCCGAATCAAAATGCAGAGCGACGGATCGCCCGAACTGGCGGCGAAACTCGGTGCTGCTCAGCAAGCATATCGTGCTCTGGTCTCTGAGGCCGGTCGCCTCGAAAGCAAGATCGTCGGCCAACGTGCTGACGTTATGGCTTCCGGTGAAGCCTTCGATAGCCTGACAGGCGCGGCAACCGCTGCTCAGATCGCCATGGGCGACATGGGCGACGCAGGTGAGCGCGAATCGCTACGTGTTGCTGTTGCTGCCCGTGAAGCGCAACAAGCCTTGATGGACCAAGCTGCCGCTGCCCGCCAAGAGGTCGCCGCACGCAACGCTCAATCTGCAATCAACTCTCAACTCGGAGTCAGTGACGCTGGTGAGGGTAACGCCCGCGCATCCGCTGCTGTGTTCGAGGAAGACGCTCGGGCCAAGCGCGACGCGGCTGCTGCCAGCGATGAAATGAGTGCGGCTGCTGCTCGTCTTCGTGCCCGGATCAACCCGGTCAAGGCCGCTCAAGACGCTGTGAACGCCGAAATGCGCGAGGCCAAAGGTCTCTATAACGCTGGCAAGATCAACATTCGCGAACTCACTGCCGAACTGAACCGACTCGAAACCGAGTTGAAGCAGGTCGATTCGGCGCAGGGCAAGGTGAATCGCAACGGCTCGAAAGAGATCAAGGGCGTGCTCGGACTTCGCCCATACGAGTTGCAGAACCTCTCGTTCCAAATCAACGACTTGTTCACGCAGATCGCCTCGGGCGCTCCTGTGTCGCAGGCGTTCGCCCAACAGGGCGGTCAGATCGTTCAGATTTTCCCTAAGCTGCTGACCGGCGTGCTCAAATACGCAAAAGGTCTCGGCCTGCTGGCTGTCGTCCTCACGCCAATCATTATTGGCTTCATGCGGATGAAACAGCTTGCCGATGCGCAGAGGGACTTCGACGCATCTCTGCGCCTGTCGGCTGACGGTGCTCGTTATAGCACAGATGCTCTGCTTGAGAACGTCGATGCCCTCGACAATTTCGGCGCAAGCTACGAAGATGCAACGGACGTTATCAAGACGTTCCTTTCGGAAGCGATCAACCCGGAACTTATCGACTCGATGAGCGCCGCGACTCAGAACCTTGCCGACATCACAGGCATTGAACTAAAAGACGCAGCAAACGAGGTCGCCAAGGCATTCAGCGGCGGATATGACGAACTCGCGGCATTCGATGACCAGATGAACTTCCTGACCTTGAGCGAGCGTGAGCAAATCCGCGCGATGTTCGAGAGCGGTCAGGAAAGCGATGCGCGGGCGTTGGCCTTTGCGCGCTTCTACGACATGGCAGAAGAGGGCGCTCAGGCGACCGAGACTGCGTGGAGTCGTATGACCGACGCCATGGGCGCTGCTTGGAGCAACTTCGAGAACTTCCTTGCTGGCACCACGATCTTTCAGACGCTCAAGAAAGAGATCAACGACGTTGCTGTTGGCGCAACATACCTTCTAAACCGTCTGGCTGGCCTTGAACACAAAGCTGCGGCCCTTGACGCATTGGGTATCCAGCGCGCGAACGGTACGCAAGGAAACGCCCCTGCCCCCGGCACCGATCCGCTGGATACGGGCAGCGCCCGCTTCCGCAAGTCTGAGTCTGATCGCATCTTCCGTGAGAACCAACGTCGTGCTCGCAGTGGTGCCGGTCGGACACGGCGCGCGGGCAAATCCGATGCCGATTATCAGGCGGAATTTAATCGCGAGATCGAACGCGCCAACCGTGAGAGGGAAATCCAAGCAGGGTACATCTCTGCTGCCAACGTGCTGACAGGCGAATCCCTTATCATGGAGCAACGTCGTCAGGCTATTGCCGAAGCGATTCGTAAAGCAGAAGAGACGGCCAACAAGAACTCAGAACGTCGCCTGACACTCGGCCAAGCACAACGTGACGAGATCGCGCGCACCACTGCGCTTGAGTTCGACGCACAGAACGCCAAGGCCGTCATGCAGGCGCGGCAGGCGGAAGCCGAGCAAGAGATCAATGACATTCTCGCAGTTCGCGAAGAGATGCTTGAGGCCCTGAACTTCCAAAACCCCGATAGCCGGGGCACGCAGTTCATCAATAACCAGATTGGCGATCTCGAAAGCCAACTCCAAGAGGCGACAACCGCTGCTTTGGACTTTTGGGGAGCGATCAGAGAAGACGACGACGCGCTTGCGCTGTTGGGTATGACGATTGACGAAGTGATCGCGATTGAGCGCAACCTTCAAAATCAGGCAGACTCGATTCGTCAGGACGGTCTCAATCGTGTTCGAGAAGCTGCTGAGCGTGGCATTTCCGAATTGACGGATATGCAGACCGCGTTGCAGGAACAGATCGAGTTCGCGCAACTCAGCGGGCAAACTGGCCGGGTTGGCGTCCTGCAAGAGCAGCTTACGGAAGTTCAGCAGAAACTCGTTGACGGTGCAGAAGCCGCGCTGGAATACTGGCGCGCGATCAAAGGAAGCCCCGAAGACTTGGCTCTCATGGGCCTCACTGCGACCGAAGTTGATACGATCATCCTCGGTCTCGAAAACACGATTGCCGCAGCAGCACAACTGCGCACGCAATTCCTTGCTACCGGAGAATCGCTCAATCGCGATCTTGCGGCTGGCGGCACCGACGCACTGGACTCCTTTGCTCAGTCAATCGTCAACGGCGAGAATGTGCTGTCGTCGTTCGCCAACTCGTTCTTGCAGTTCAGCGCAGACTTCCTGTTGCAGATCGCACGGATGATCGCGCAGCAGGCAATCTTCAACGCTCTGTCAGGTGGCGCACCGGGCGGAAGCGGTGGTGCCGGTGGATTCCTGTCCGGTCTGATTGGCGGCCTGTTCCACGGCGGCGGTGTTGTCGGCGGCAAAGGCGGTCGCGGTCGGGCGGTGAGTTCGGCCATGTTCGCCAACGCTTCCCGGTATCACGGCGGCGGTATTGCGGGCCTCAAGCCTGACGAAGTTCCTGCTATCCTTCAACGGGGTGAGGAAGTTTTGACGCGGGCAGACGCTCGCCATCGCAACAACGGCGGGGGCGGTGGCTCCGGCGGTAAAGGTACGACGCAGATTCTCGCCATCGGTGAGGAGCAGATTGCAAACGCCATGGCCGGAACTTCGGGCCGTGAGGTTCTGTTGACTCGCATCCGCACAGATCGCGCGACAATCCGCAAAGAACTTGGGATCGACTGATGGCAGAAGACTACGAACTCCCGGTGTGGGGCATTCGCCCTAACTGGTCACAGCCTGTCATTGAAGGGCTTGAGTGGCTTACGGACGTGCTCAAATCGCGTTCCGGGGCCGAACAGCGCATCTCTAATCGGCTGGCACCGCGCCGGACGATTGAAGCGTTGTATCATCCCCACGAGAACGAGCGCACGTTTGTCGATCTGATCCTGCACAAGTTGGGCCGGAACGAGTGGATGATGCCGCTCTGGTTCGACCGTTCAGAACTCACTTCGACCGCAGTTGCCGCAACATCTCGCATTGACTGCACGACCGAGTATCGCGAGTTCTCGGCTGGCGGCATGGCATATCTGGTTGGCCCTGACACGTTCTCCGGCGAAGCCGTTAGAATCTCGGCTGTTGACGCGACCGGGCTTGACCTTGCTGTGCCGTTGGGCGCTGAGTGGCCTGCCGGTACAACAATTCATCCGATGCGTCGCGGGCGCTTCGAGGAACCGGGACAGGCGCTTATCACAAGCCGCTTGGCCGAAAGCACGCTCCGTTTCGAGATCGTTCAAGGCAACGACATCTCAGATGAGGGGGCATGGGCAACGACGCATAGCGACGGTCTGCCGGTCCTGACTCGCGAGCCTGAGTGGTCCGACAATATCGAGATCGACCTGTCTTGGCTCGGCGACGAGTTTGATCCGGGATTGGGTCTCAAGCGCGTCACCGAGACCGCTGGCCGGTCATTTCGGACTCAGCAACACGCATTCATTCTCTGTGGCGCGAAAGAGCGTTACGAGCACCGGCAGATGCTTTACCGTCTGCGCGGTCGTCAGAAGCCGATCTGGATTCCTACGTTTGCTGACGACATCACGTTCACAAATGCTGCCGCTGCTTCGGCCACGTCGATTGAGGTCGGCCAGATGGGTTTGGCCTTCATCGGCGGCCCAACTGACGGACGAGATCATCTGTATTTCTCTGACGGGCAGATCGCAGAAATCACCGGGGCCACCCTTTTGTCTGGTCCGGTGCGCGAGCAACTGACTCTTGCGACCGGGCTTACCGGCGCTGCTGCTGTTGGTGATCGTGCCAGCTTCATCGAGAAGTCGCGCCTGTCGCAGGACTCGGTTGAGATCGAACATCTAGGCGACACTGACGGCGTTGCGCGCTCGACGCTTTCCTTCATGGGCTTTGCCGACCGGCGCGCGGCGACGACCGCAGCACAGCCAATTCCCACAGCATCAGAAGAGGCAACGCCTTGCGGTGAACCGGCAATCGAGAATAGTTGCACTGCGTTCAACTTCTACGAGGGTTGGGACTATCAGGCGGTCCTTTCCATGCCGGGTAACAGTCAGCGGCCCGACGCTGGCTCCCTAATTGTTGCAATGAACGGCGCAGCAAGCGGCAGTGACTTCAACCAAGGGACGCTCGAATACGACCCTAACGGGGGCGACCGCCAGTATGCGGTTTCTGCCGATTACGATACCGTGATTATCTACTTTAGGATTTCTGATTCGGTTGTTCCGAGTGAACTGTTCATTCAAATGCAACAACTCGGCGGCGGCAATAACGGCACTGATGGGCAACCCTTCTCAAACACCGTGGCTTTCAGGCGGTGGGATGAAGTGATTAGTGGTCCGCTGACAACTCGCCAAAGTCAGGTCTTTAGTCCGGGTTCCAACTCAGAATTTAATGGACTTCCGAACTTTGAGCGTGCAGGGAACTTCCCTGACCGACACTATTTTGGATTGTAAGCATGGCATTCGACACACTGGAAATCTCGAACCACGACGGGCAACCGATCCATTTCTACGAGATCAGGTGGGGCAACACCGAATGGTTCTACACCTCTGCTGACCGAGACCTCGATCTCAATACAGGAGGGGGAACAGAGACATACGAGGCTGTCCCGATTCTCGATGAGGGGATCACTGTCGGCGGCGACAATCCCGGAGACCTTCGGATCAATCTGGCTGAGAACTTGCCCGTGGTCGATCTTTTCCGTGGTACGCCACCGAGCGAGAACGTCCGAGTCGTTGTGATCCGCAAGCACGCGGACGATACCGAATCGACCGTTTTCTTCGCCGGGAAGGTCAACAACGTCAAACGCGACGGTAAAGGCAAAGCGACTCTGTTCTGCTCTATCGGCAAACAGCGACGCGGCGGTCTTCGTCTAACGTGGTCTCGCACATGCCCGCATGTCCTGTACGACCGCCAGTGTCGTTTGGATCGCGAGTTGTTCGCAGCAGCGGCAACGATCACAGCCATCAGCGGCAACGGCTTCACGGTGGGCACTGAACCGAACGCCACACTTGGTTACTTTGACGGTGGGATCATCGCATGGGATGCGGACGGCTTGGGTACGCTTGAACAGCGCGCTATCGAGAAGGGCACGAGCACAACCGAGTTCACGATCTTCGGTCGGGCCGACGGCCTTGAGGTTGGTCAGGCGGTGACGCTTTATCCCGGCTGCGACCGTATTTCTTCTACTTGCAATGACAAGTTCAATAATTTAATGAACTACGGAGGGATCACGCAAATGCCGGGTGAGTCTCCGTATGACAGCAACATTTTCTGAGGATCACCCTTGCCCCTTCCGTTCCTAGTCAGCTTCGCGCTTTTCATTGCGCACTACGCGATCTCGTCGCTGCTGACCCCGACTCAGCAAACGTCTCCTGCTGCCCTTGAAGAGTTCGACTTCCCACAGGTCGAGGAGGGCACCGAGCAAGCCGTTTTCTTCGGGGACTGCTGGACGGCTGGCTGGCAGGTCCTTTGGTATGGTGACATGCGTACCAAAAAGATCAAAAAGGGAGGCAAGAAATGACCGACGCAATCGTCAAAGTTAAACACGTTCGCGCCGCTAGTCTCTGCACTGGTGGCGCTCGTCGTTGGTTCACCTCACGAGGACTCGACTGGAATGAGTTTCTGACGAACGGCCTCCCTGCTTCTGTGATCGGTCAATTCGACGATCCTATTGCTGCGCGCGCCATCGAAGAGGCAGAGAAGGACGCGGCAAATGTCGGGTAAGGGCGGTCAAACTGTCGGGTATCACTACCTGTTTTCATTCGTTGCCGGTCTCGGTCGCGGGCCTATTGACGCCCTGCGCCAGATCGAAATTGGCGAGAAGGACGCTTGGGATGGTCACGCTTGCGATGACAGTGCTCAGGCAATCGACGAACCCGAGTTGTTCGGCGGCGAAGGCAAAGAGGGCGGAGTCCAAGGCGGCTTCAAGCTGTTGCAAGGTGCTGCCGATCAGGTTCTCCCTGCTGCCGAGAGCGTCACATTCTCGAATGGGGGGCCGATCAAAAGCGCGACAATTCCCAATGTGAAGACGGCCCTTGGCGGGCTTGTCTCCGAGTTTCGCGGTTTCTCTGCTATTGTGTTTGACGGCCTTGTCGCCTCAATGAACCCATATCTCAAAGAATGGAAGTTCCGAGTCTGGCGTTCACGCAAGGGCTGGTACAACGACGACTGTTGGTATCCGGCCAAAGCAACCGTCTGGCTGGCTGACGGTCACGTCCACGGTATGAACGCCGCACATATTATTTATCAGTGTCTCACCGATCCCGATTGGGGCAAGGCCGAAGACCCTGCGATGCTTGACGAGAACAGCTTCACTTACGCGGCGAACTTGTTCTGCTCGGAAGGCATGGGACTCTGTATCCCTTGGTATCGCCAAGAGGACGTGGACACGTTCATTCAAACTGTTGCCGACCATGCGGGCTGTCTGATCTATCAGGAGCGCACAACCGGCCAGTATGTGATCCGCGCGCTTCGTGACGACTACGATCCCGAAACGATCCCGCACTTCGATCTGGATTCGGGCCTGCTTGAGATCGAAGAGGACGACTCGGCTTCGTCTGAGGCCGTGAACGAGGTTATCGTCACAGGCTTCGATCCCATCACTCGCCAAGAGTTTCAGGTCCGGGCGCAGAACATTGCAGCGTGGCACGCACACGGCGGCCCGATCTCGCGCTCCATGGAGATGAAAGGTCTTGCTACGCGGGAACTCGGTCTCCGTGTTGCTCAGCGTGAGTTGCGCCTGCTGTCGGCTGGACTGAAAAAGTTCACCCTCAAGTTCGACCGCCGCGTCTGGCAGATCGCCCCCGGCGGCGTCATTCGCATCTCATCCGCTGACAACAACATCTCGAACATGGTCGTTCGCCTTGGTGAGATCACCGAAGGTAAACCGGGCAGCGGAACAATCACGGCGAAAGCCATGGAGGACGTTTACGCTCTCCCTAGCACGACGTTCACGCAGTCCACCGAATCTGAATGGGTTGGGCCTATCATTGATCCGGCTCCGGCTGCTGCTGAGCGTTTGATCGAACTCAGCTACCGCGACCTCTATCTTGCAATCGGCCCCGGCGATCTGGCGCAAGCTGATCCGACCGATTCTGCAATTGGTACGCTCGCTGTTTCTCCGGGTTCCGGTTCTTATGTGTACGATCTGGCGACGCGGGCAGACGGTGAAGTCGATTACTCTGTGAGCCAAAGTCGCGATTACACCGGCTCAGCAACAATCGTCTCGGCGATCTCACCACTCGAAACATCTGTCGAGATCGAGAACCTGTACGAGTTCGATGAAGGCAATGTTGGTCAGGTGTTCTTGCTCGACGACGAGGAAGTTCTGCTGACGGCATATGATAGCGGAACAAACACTGCGACGATCACCCGTGGCTGCACCGACACAATCCCTGCCGATCACGCGGCTGGCGCGCGGCTGTGGGCAATTGACGACGATCTAATCACCGATGGCCGGACCTATCTGCAAGGTGAGACTGCCGAAGCGTTGGTTCTCCCGCGCACCGGCTCAAAAGTTCTTGCCCAAGCCGATGCAACAGAACTCAGCGTCGATCTGGTTGCTCGCCAAAGTCGCCCCTACCCCCCTGCCGATCTGAAAGTGAACGGAGTCTCTGTCTTCCTTCATTCCGGTCAGCAGATTGAACCTGTCTTCACTTGGGCGCACCGCGACCGCATTGTGCAGGAAGATCAGCCAGTGGGCCACACAGAGGCCAGCATTGGCCCTGAGACCGGCACAACCTACACGTTCCGCATCTACGACCTCGACAACAACCTGTTGCGCGAGGAAACGGCAATCGACGCAGTGACGTGGACATATACCGCAGCGATGCAAACGACTGATTCTGCCCCGAGCACTGTCCGGGTTGAAGTGGAATCGAGTCGCGATAGCATCGTTTCGTATCAGCATTATTCCTTTACTGTTATCCTCAACGGCGGCTATGGCTACGGCTATGGCTTGAATTACGGCGGCGCATAAGCGCCCAACGGAGACCTCTCATGGCACAACGCACCCTTCCCAATCTCGGCCTCACCGGGTTCTTCGATCTCGGCGAAGACGGCTGGAAAGACGAAATGGACCTTAACCTGCTCCGGTTGTCTGTTCTCGTTCAGGGTGGCGTGATCGACAAACTCCCTGCTGAGATTGTTTCTCCGACTGCCGGGGACGTTATCATCCTTGATGAGGCGCATCCCACTGAGCCGAATGCTGTTGCTGTCTATGACGACGGCGCGTGGGTTTACATCGCCCCGAACGAAGGCTGGCTGATGTACAATCAGACCGAGGACTATTACGAAAAGTTCGACGGCACTGTTTGGGCCGAACTCGCAACTGGCGGCGCTGGTGGTGTTGAAGAGGCACCAGAAGACGGGACTCCGTATGCTCGCCAAGATGCGGGTTGGGTTGCTGTCACAGGTGGCGCAGGCGGCTCCGGCGGCCCCGCGAGCGGTGTTGAGGGCGTGCTGCCTGACCAATCTTTCGGCGCTGCTTTCATTGACATGACCGGCGCAACCGAGGATCGCAACGACGGCTTCACCGCAACTGCGACCGGATACCAAGTTCCGCGCGCAGGCTGGTACATCGCATCGTTCGGCGGTAAATGGGATGCCAACACCGGCCTCGGTCGTCAGGTGCTCATCCGCGCTGTCCACAGCACAGAAGGCAACAAGGATTTCCGCCATAGCCAACCTGCGGATAGCATTCACAACGACCCATGGATGGCCACCTCGGGGTTGTTCTATCTCGAAGCTGGCGACGAAGTGCAATACTACGCGGCCTGTAACGACTCGGCCACGTTCTTCCGTGGGATGCGTTTCTCCCTTGTCGAAATTCAGAAGGGCGCGGTTTCTTCGGGTGGTGGCTCAAGCGAACCTCAGTCTGCCAAGGGTACGTCTCTCGCTCGCACGACTTCGCAGACGATTGCCAACGTCACTCAGACGGATGTTGTGTTCGATAGTCCTGCGATCAAGGATGATGAGAGTCTGTTCGACGGCACGAGCACCGTCACAATTGCGACGACCGGGTGGTACGTCCTCTCCGCCTCTGTTGCTTGGGATGGGGGCGATTCATCGAACGTCTTCAATTACGCTGTCATCAACATTAACTCGCAAGGCTTCTCTCGGCCTCGTTCGCTTGCAACCGATGAGCGCCAACCCGAGCAGTCAGTCTCTCGGATCGAATACCTGACTGCCGGTGACACGATTAAGCTGACAGTTCGCCATACAGACGGCGGGAACAAGAACATTCTCGACGCACGGCTTGGTGTTCTGCTTGTCGAGACCGGCGGTGGATCGGGCGGATCAGGCAGTGATGTCGAACTGTCGCGCCAGTACAAGGTTGCGACACCCGGCGACGGGTTCATCGACATTCCGCTGGACGAGTTCGATGCAACTGAGTTCGAGATTATTGCACACGGGCGACCTTCTGCTGACGCAGCAATCTACGCGCGACTATCCAACGATAACGCGGCCACGTTCTTGTCGGGTTCGGCTGACTACAAACACCGTGCGTCGAACTCAGACAACAAAATCAATCTGGTCTCTCAAACTGTCGGATCAGGCCGCCCATGGATCGCTGAGTTCCGACTGGCCGGTATGAATGGCGGTGCTGAAACTGAGTATTTTATGCTCAGCGGCACCGGCTATGACGTGAGCAACAGCGGCAGCGGGGGTGAGTTTGTTATCGGGGGATACCCTAATGCCCTCGGTGCCGAAGACTACAACGGAATCCGTATCTATTGTAGCGCCGGAAACATGGACAACATCAGCGTTACGGTTGTTCCCAAGCTGCGTTCCGTTGCGGCAGGCAGCGGAACAACGGGCGGTAAGACTCGAGTCGAAGCAACAGACCTGCTTTTCGAGAGCGGAAACGCATCAGAATGGGGGGCACCTGCCAACTTCACTGTCGCTTCGACATACGAAGGTCTTGTTGCTCCGGGCGGCCAAAATGCGATCTACAGAACAACCGGGTTCGGGGCAGGAACATTCAACAGGACTGTTGACCTTACCTCGCAATTCTCCGACGCCGAACTTGACGCAGGTTCTATTTTCGAGATGCAGACGTTTCTCGGTCGATGGTCTGCCGACAACGATACCGTTGAGGTTCGTTTTCAGTTCTTGGACGGTTCCGACATTGCTGTCGGCCCTGAGTTTTACTTCATCAACAACGACAATATCCTCGGTGACATCTGGCAACCCAAAGGGGGGCGCTTCCTCATTCCCGCCGGGACGAGGAAATTCAAGGTCACGGTCAATGTGACGAACAACACCTCAAGCACTGCCAATGTGGCGTTCTCGGGTGTGATGGCATGGATCGAGAAACAAACCTAACTGCCCACTTTTTCCTTGAGCCGAATCGCATCATCCTTCATGAGTCATGATTATCGTGAGTCGCAATGAAGGATGATGCTATGTTCGGTTGGATTCGACCTCTTCGACGTGAGTTTTGGTCGCTTGTGCCTAACTGGCGCAAGGCACACAAATTCATGGGTACACAAGCCCTGACCTTCGGCGGCCTTATGCTGACAGTGTTCATCGCTGTCGGTTTCCCTGCACCTGTGTTGCTCATCACGCTCGGGCTTACGCTCATCGCGTCATTGTATGGCTCACTGGTTGACCAACCGGAGGTCAATGATGACCAATAACACCCCCACCCCCTGTCCCGCGCCATCAGCCGCAGCACCTAAGCCGAAAGGCAAGTTTGCTGCACTGGTCGCGCTTGTGGGCACTGGCGCTGCCGCAATGCTTCTGGTCGATGTACCGAAGGAAGAGTCGGGCCGCACTGTCACCGCGACTGTGACAGAAGACAACCTGATCGACTTCAATCATGTGTCGGGCCGCGAGTACCGCAAAGCCTATGTCGATGTTGTCGGGGTGCTGACGATCTGCGACGGCGACACCAAGAATGTTCGCCGTGGTCAGGTTGCCACGCGGGCTGAATGTGAAGCGCGCCTTGAGCGTCAGTTGATCGCTCACGCTCGCCCTGTTCTTCGCTGCGTTCCCGGCCTCGGTGAACCCGGTCGTAAGAATCAGTTGGTGGCCTCGGTTTCTCTGGCCTACAACATCGGCACGACCGGCTTCTGCCGCTCATCGACCGCACGCAACTTCAACGCAGGCCAATGGGTCCGTGGCTGTCACAATATGACGCTGTGGAACAAAGGCCGCGTCCGTGGTCGGCTGGTTCCGATCCGTGGCCTGACTCTTCGCCGCGCTCGTGAGCGTGACCTCTGTTTGGAGGGTTTGTAATGCTGCTGGACCGCATCACCGACAAGGTGCTCGTTTTCGGTCTGGCCGGTGCTCTGGCTGTTTCTGTTGGCGTGAACGTCACACAGGCATTCAAACTGCACAACCGCAGCGTTGAAATCAACACGCTCGACAAGCAGATCAACGATCCTGAAACGGGCTTCGTGACTCGTCTGGCAACCTGCCGGGGCAACGTCGCGACTCTCGAGTCCGGGATCAACCAACAGAACGCCGCGTCAGCCATTGTCGCTGCCGAAGGTGCTGCTGCTATCGCTGAGGCGACTGTGAGCGTCGCTGCTGCCCAACGTGAGACCGCACGGGCGCAGCGAGAAGCCAACGAGGTCTTGAACATCAAACCCGAAGGGGACAACGCTTGCGAGCGTTTGGAAGACCTTGACGGCCAGCTTGTAGGGAGCATCAAATGAACCGCCTGATTTTCAGTGTTGCGGCTATCGCTCTGCTCGGAGGTTGCGCCCATGGCGTTTCCCCTGAGCCGGAAGTTCGCACGCAGCTTGTCTATGTTGACAAAGCCGTCACATGCGTCCCCGAAAATCTCGGAGACCCTGAGACATATCCCGACACGGATGCCGCTCTCGTTGAAGCGGAAGATGCCGCTGCTCGATACGCCCTTATTTGGGCAGGCCGCCTTTTGCGGATGGCCCGCCTCGGGGAAGTCGAACCCGTCATCGCTACGTGCCGGGAGGTGGGAAGTGAGTGAGATGTCACAAGCAGAACTCCACCTGCTCGAACAAATCAGCAAGAACCTGTCGGACCTGACCTCGCGCATCGCGGACATGGATCGCACGCAGCGCCAGACACTTGAGCGTTTGGTTCGCCTCGAAGAACGCAGTTCAAACACCGCGAAGTTGGAGAGTCGTATGAACGATCTCGACAAGGGTTTCCGGGATCGTTTGAACGGGCATTCCGAGCGCCTGAAAGAACTCGAAGCAGCACAGCATCGCCTCGAAGGTGCGAGCGGTGTTGCTGAGTGGGCCGCAAAACTCTGGCCGATCTTCGCCGCCACTCTCGGCGCGGCTGGCGCATATATCGCTATCATCAACTAAGGGACACCACATGACAGCTACAATCTCAGAGGCCGATTTCTTGGCCGTATGGAACGATCACGCCAATTTTCCCCGTGTCGCCGACGTTGCGAACAAACTGAAACGCAGTCCCGGCACATGCGCTCACCGCGCAAAACGCATTCGCAAACGCGCCCCGGCAACCTTCGTGCTCGACCGGGGCGTTCAGTATCGGGCAGACTCCAATCAGGCCGCGCGCGAAAGCCAGCCTGAGAAGAAACGCGATGTTGTTGCCCCTCCTGCCCGCGTTGATCGCTGGCTGGTTACAGCGGCTCAGGACGAGACCGCAATCGACAAGGGGTTCTGGCGCAATCTCCACGCCTATGCCAAGCATATCGGCGCAGAAGTCAAAGTGGCTGGCTTCACTTACAACAAGTCCCTGTTCGAGGATCACGCGAGTCGCACTGCCGTCTTCGCCGAAGAGGTCCGCGAATACATGGTCCACGAAGACGAATATCTCGGCCCGGTTCTGTTCGCTGCGAAGATGAACATTCTCCCGACTGCCGTGAAGCCTCTCTCTGGCCTCGAAACGTACAGCCGGGGCGCGTGGGCAATCTTCCCGCACGCAAAGCGTCAGTTGGTCTCTGTTCCAGCCCTGCCCGGTCAGCATCCGGCCATGGTTATGACGAGCGCCACCTGTACGGTGCCGAACTACATCGAGAAGAAAGCCGGTCTCAAGGCTGAGTTCCACCACACAATCGGCGCAACAATCGTCGAAGTGGACAGCGAGAACCGAGTCTTCTGCCGCCAGATCGACGCGAGCAGTGACGGTACGATCCAAGACCTTGACGTTCTGGTTCGCAATGGTGAGGTCTTCACCGGCCAATCTGTCGAGCAGATCACATGGGGCGACATCCACCGCGAGAAAATCGACCCTGTTGTGACGATGGCCTCGTGGGGCCTGAACGTGGAAACGAACGAGGTTGAAGACGAGGAGCATTCCATCTTCCACCGTCTCCGTCCGCGCCACCAAGCGTTCCACGATCTGCTGGACTTCCAAGCCCGCAATCATCACCGCCGTGGCGATCACCACTTCATGTTCCAAATGCTGCGTGACGGCACCGACCGGATCGAAGACGGCCTCAAGGCTTGTGCTACGTTCCTGCGCTCGACATCTGCGCCTTGGTGCAAGAGCGTGGTCGTCGCATCAAACCACAACGACGCCCTGCCTCGCTGGCTCCGTGAGGCCGATCCTCGGCTCGATCCCACGAACCTGCGTGTCTGGTGCCACCTGAACGACAAGCTGTACAGCGCGGTCGAAGAGGGCGACTCTGAATTTGATGTCGTTCGATATGCGATCAGTCAGTACGACGACAAAGGACTGGCTGACATCGCCTTTGTGCCACGCAACGGCTCCTATGTGGTCTGTCAGGAGTACGGCGGCATTGAAACCGCTCTCCATGGCGATATGGGGCCGAACGGGGCACGCGGTACAGCAACGAACATGGTCAAGATTGCGACTCGCATGAACGTCGGCCATGCTCACTCGGCTGCGATCCTTGATGGCGTGTACGTCGCGGGCCTCACCGGCTTGATGGATCAAGGGTACAACGAAGGCCCGAGCGGCTGGTCACACACGCACGTCGTCACCTATGCGAACTCGAAGCGCACGCTGTTGACGATCATCGACGGGAAGTGGCGAGCCTGACCGAAAAACGCATACATATTTCGGACAAAGAGAAGGGGCCGGGAGTGGAAATCACCCCCGGCCCCTTTTGTATTGGGCAAAGTTTGGATCGCGCTAGAGCAGATCGTCGAGACCGCTATCGACCGGCGCATCGAACTCAGCGTATGTGACGTGAGTGAAGGGAATCGAGTCGTCCGCGAACCGGGCCATCATATCCGCCACGTATTCGTCGTCGCGCTCGATCAGGATGCAGTCATTGCCTTCGAGACGCGCGGCCTCTGCCGTGGTCCCGCTACCGGCAAACGGATCGAGAATGATCCCACCGGGCGGCGTGTACATGCGAACGACCTGCTGCATCAGCGAGATCGGCTTGACCGACGGGTGCTTTGATCCGGCGCGGTCGTGCTTGTTGGCTTTCGGGTTCAGGATCAGCGCCTTGTTGTCGCGGCTGAACTGCCCGAAATACTTCATCGCATCGCCGAGATCGCCAAGCACGGCGTTTGAGCCGTCGTGGACCACATTGGCCGGGTGATAGTCGTCACCGCCCTCATTGGGCACCTTGCAGTCTTCAATGTTGATCGCGCCGACTCCGTGCTCCCGGATATTCATGGGGCCGTTCTTCTGGTCGAACTTGCGCTGACCAATATAGATCGGCTCAAGGGCTGGCTTCTCTGCCTGAGCACCGTATGCCCACCCTTTCCATTGCTCGATCTCTTCCTCGGTGCCACCGAGGCGCTTGAACGCCTTGTCGCACGGGTGCTGCTTGGGGAGTCCGCTGCTGTACGCCCACCCTTTGAACGGATGAATGTCGAACCCGGCCAGTTCCATTGCGACGGCCTGCCAGTGGCCGGTGCGAGGGCTGGCGAACGCAGCGACATAGCCGCCGGGAAGCAGGATTTCGTGGATCAGAGACCAGAACTCGGGATCGAAGCTGATCCGGTTGCCGTTCTCGTCCGCTGTATCCCACGTCTTGCCGGTGAACTTCATCCCGGCGCGTGTGAATGCACCGTCGTCCCCATGCTTGGCCGCAGCAGCTTTGGCGCTGCCGAATCGTTTGGCGATGGACTCAAGGAAGTACGGCGGATCGCAGATGACCGCATGAACGCGAATGCCCTGCGCAATCAGATCGCGCAGGACATCATAGGAATCTCCGTGGTGTAGTGTAATCGAGTTCATCCGAAGACCCTCTTTACGTGGTTCAGGTCAGCGCCACCGGAGGCACGCATCGCGGCGACTGTGCGCCGGACCTGCCCCCGTGTGACCTGACAGTTCAAGGCGATGTCAGCCTCAGTGACCGGGCCGGGGCAGATCGCAATGTATCCGCTGACCTTATCGTGCAATGAGACTGGCGCATTGGGCGAAAGTGATGTCCGCATCAGAGGCTCGCAGCTTCCGAGAGACCGAGAGCAGACAAATATGTGTCCAAGACCATTTGCATTTCCATGCGGTCGTCGGGCTTCATCTTGCGGATACGAACGACTTGGCGCATGATCTTGGGATCGTACCCAACAGCCTTTGCCTCGGCGTACACGTCGCGGATGTCGTCTGCGATGCCTTTCTTCTCTTCCTCAAGGCGCTCGATCCGTTCGATCAGCAGCTTGAGCCGGTCATCAGATGCTTCCGACATGCCGATGTCTCCTGAGTTGTGGCCAATTCCAGCCATGGTATTTCTCCTATTCTGCTTATTTCTCCGGGGGTTATCCCAACGGAAGTCGGTATTGGGGATCAGACTCAAGGTGCTCAACGAACTTGCGCACGCCGACCTTGAGCCATTCGAGAGTTCCGCCGTTCTCGATGCGGAACATTTCTTCGGGGTTGAAAACGATGTCCATTGAATCGCGCGGCTCAGGGGGAAGTCCCCGGCGGCTGGCGTCAACCCAAACAACAGCGTCAAACAGTTCACGGCTGGCGCGGTATTCGCGATCAGTCCGCATCCCAACATAGCAATCGCTCACTTCGAGGATCGAGCGCGCCAGAAGCGCCGGATCATCACCGTTGTATTCAGCAATAATGTCGCGCCACGTCGAGCGATGGTTCACCCGGTCTTCGTAGCAGGCTTCGAGCGTGTCGTACTCGATTCCGTATTTCTCTGCGAGCACTGGCCGGACCACATTGTCAGCGAGGAAATAACTCGACGACTCGAATGTGTAGCCGTGGTTATCGCGCATGATCTCGGCGACCGTATCTTTGCCGTGGCGCATCCATCCCACGATCAGGACGCGGGGTTTCCGAGGACGAATGATCGCGCCTGCGTTCTCTTCGTCAACAATGTTCGATCTATCTGGCATTACAACAAATCCTCAATATCTCCGGCGTGCCCGGTTCCAACACCCTGAAAGGCGTAAAATGCTGCCCAAACGGGCTGTCTGATCTCGCGACCGCAGTTTTCAAGTGCCAGTCGCAAGACCTCGAATTTCTCCGGGCCGGTGTGAACTGGCCCAATGTCTTCCTCGGCGAGAGGCTTGCTAGGGTCACGGGTATGTTCGTAAACCTGAGCAAGCCATCCGTCGTCGTGCTCTCGCCACCGCATCCGAAGACAGCCGTTGTGAGTCAGAGCGCGGAAGAAATCGCTCCACTCAGTCAACTTGGTGAGTTCGAGCAATTCGCTCATTGCGAGGCCAGTGCCAGCGCAAGGGTCTCCCGGCCTTCGTCGTTGATCCGCAGCCGGTTGGCTCCATCAAGACGCTGGCCGACAAAATCGAGGCACCAGTGAATGCGCAGGAAACGAATGTCCGCGCTGGCCCACTGATTGCCGCCGTCGAGATCGTGAATGTCTCCGTCGCGGGCTGCGACAAGAGCAGCAATGATATTCTTCATACGAGGCCGACGCTTGAGCATTTCGGCAACGTCTTTTGGTTCGGTTTGCTTCCCCGTCAACGGTACATGGCTGTACGGAATCGGTTGCGGGACCTCAAGCTGCTGGTTCACGATTTTTTGCCTCCCTCTTTGAGACGGTTTTCGGGTTTGTGATCGGCGCGCGCAGCATTGAACGCACGCTTCTCTTCGATGATGCGGAACAGGTCGATGTCCTCGATCTCAGCCAGTGCGATGATGCGGAACAGGGCCGCCGTGCAATGGAATCGGGCAAGGTGATAGTTCTCTTTGCGGAAGCCCGCGTCGAGAGCCTTGGAGAGATCGCCGACAATGCGCCAGACATCCCCGTGAATGCCTCGCCGGTCGTTCCGGTAGTCTCGGATCATATCGGCTGGTGTGATGCGGCCGAGGGCGCTGTCGAAGGTCACGAGAGGCTGATTTCCGCCCCGGCGCTGCTCTGCGCCAATGAGATCGAGCACGCGGATCGCGCAATCGGCAAGTTCAACATCGAAACCCATGTACTGCGGCAGCTTGTCGTCGCGCAGCCCGTTGTCGTGCGCGTCCATGGCTTCGTCGAGTTCTGTGACGGCCAGCATCAGCAGATCGCCACGGTTGCGGGTGTGGAGTATATACTCGCCGGTATGCAGATCGGTCCACCACTTCACGTTGTCGATGGTGTGGACATCAATCGCCATGCGGTCGAGTCCTCGGATCAATTTCTCTGTGTCTGTGAGCACGCTGGCTTCGACAAACTCAGTCCCGGTTCCTTTGCATTCGGCGCAGCGGCCCCGGCGTTCGATTGATCGGCCCTCACAAACGGAGCAAACCCCCTGCGTATAGCCTCTGAAAATAAGTGTCATTTACCGTCCCTTCGGTTGTGGATGACCTGCCGTAGCAGATCATCCGGGGTATTTCACCAAAAAGTTGACGGTCTTATGCGAAGACCAGATCGGGGCCGCTGCTTTTGCGATATGCTGCCATGTCGCTCTTGCTTGGCTTGATCTTGTGACTGCGGACCATGGGTTCCACCGGCAGATCGCGGACTGCGAGACGTTGTGCCTCTTCCTGCACTTCGCCGATATTGGTTGGCAGGCCGAGCATCCGCAACTGTTCTTCGCTCTTACCGCGCATGGCGCGGGCCAGAACAAGGGTCTTGCGTTGAACCAGTTTGGCGAGTCGTTTGCTGCCTACCGGCGTGAAACCGGGGACGCGCAAACCTCCGTTGCGGAGCATCTGGCGGCGAACTTGGCGTGTTGGATTTTTCATGTGTATTCCCTCTTGTTGAAATTGGTGTTGTTGGAATTATTGCTCGGGCTTGAAATAGCCGGGGCGCTTGGTGCCGGTGAATTTGCGCGGGATGGCGTATTGGTATTCCATCCGACCTTCACGACGTTGCGCCATTTCGATATTCCCCTGTTCGTACTCTTCGCGAGCGACGAGGATTGCGCGACCTTGCGGGCCTGAGTTCGGCCAAGGTGTGCCCACGTAACGCTCTGCGATTACGAACTGAGGAAGGTGTGTAGCTGCCATTTAGTATCTCCGTTGTTATCAAGTTAAATCTGATAACCCGCTTCTGTGCGAATCGGGCCGCGCTGTCAATAAGCACGGCCCAACTTTCTCAAATAAATTTTGTATCAGTTCGGGATCACCCGAGACCAATGCCCCTTTGAGCGCACTCTTCGATGTCCCAACCGTGGAACATTTCGAGGTGGTCTTGCAACGCATCAGTGTATCCGGGATTGCCGCCGGAGCCTGTCACATTGTTGGTGTGGCCGACCTCGATTTCCAACTCACGAGAGATTGCGCTGCCGTCTTTGGTGTATGGCACGATCTCGACGCCGAGGTCTGGTCGCAGATAGTAGTATTGGGATTTCTTGTTCTCTGCCATCATATGATTTTGCATGAACAGTGGCCGAATCACGCCCCTATCATCGACATGAACAGAGAACGGCATTTCGTTTGTCAGGACCCATTGCTGGAACAACTTGCCGATCACGCTCTCTTTTCTTGAGCGGTAGTAGTTTTCCATGTGCCCGTGGGCCTGATGATCGTCGCCGAACGTCTGCAAATAGTTGAACAGACTGAACAACCGAGAGACCGGGTGACGCAGCACCCCGATTCGACGCCAGCGGTCATAACCGAAAGGCACGCCATCAGCTTCCATGTGCCGGTATGGCATGAATGCAAGCGGGTATGCGTCGAGCACCGCGCGATAGAGACTCCCTGTGCCGGTGCGCGGCGGGAGGATCACAACAGTTTCGATCTCAGGGATAATCAGCACTTCACTTCTCCGTTAATGAGTTCTTCGGGGCGCACGTCGCGCCAGTATTTGACGGTGTAAAATTCGATACCCATTGCCGGACAATGGGCGGCCCGCTGCTCAGTGATTCGCACTTGCAGGACCATCACCGGCTTTCGGAACAGGCGCTTGAGCACGCGGTAGCGAGTCGGCCTAGGTCGATTCTCGGGCTTCATGGCTGCGATCTTTTTGAGGCATGACTTGCACGTTACCTCATCCGGGTTTTCCGTGATCCGCTTAGCCTTCCCGTTGTACTTGCAGAGCGTGTCCGCGTACCGGCGGGTTTTCTTCGGGCCGTGTCTGTGCGCGCTCTGGTCGCAGTGCATGTGGACCTTCGGCTGGTAGTCGGGGTATTCCATTATCCAATCCTCAATGTGTCAGTGGCCGGACCCTTGACGCCTTGGTTCAACCCAACGCTATCGGCAGCACGGCGACCGTCTGCATAACCCTCTTCGAGATCGCGGCTGGCGCTTTGGGCCTTTGTGTCGAGAGTGATTCCCTCTTCCTCCAACTCAGCGTCAATCAACTGGTTGCGTAGGACCACAAGCCCGGTTCCCGGCGGCACTTCTGGTTTGAGTGCCCGGATGCGTTCGCGAAGCCGGTCAGCCATGCCGTCGAGGAATGCCCCAACTTGGCGACGCCGGACAGATGGGCGCATGAGTCGTGCCTTGAACTCTTCGTGCGCCTGATGCGTTGTCATTGCGTTCCGGCAGATGTCGAGCAGGTACGAAGCGATCTCGACCTCGTGGTCAAACCCAAAGAACGTGACGGTGGGAGGCTCGCCGGGGCGGCTGGCCCAATACCGAACGTCGATCATGTGGGCGATACCGTCTGCGACTTTCCACAGACGTTCGCCGACCGGATCATCGACAACGATCTCTTCCTTGGAGAACTGGTTCTCCCGGACATCGCACTCCTCGGCGCTCATATTGTACTTGGCGAGCATGGAAGCCACCATAGCGGCTGCTGCGGCTGCTTCCTCCTCTGTACACCCGTTCTCGGTCGTTTTGGCCCTGAGAGCGCGAATACGGGCTGCTATGCGGCTTTTATCGGACACTTGCGAACACCTTCCTGTATTTCCTGACCGTTCCGATGCTGCATTCGCATAGATCGGCGAGATACTGGTTGGATCGTTCGGGGTGATTCTTCAACTGATAGCGCAGTTCCGCTTTGTCATCGTTGGTCATTTGACTACAATTTCCACGGGGTTCTGCGGATCGCGTGCGTCGAGCAGCGGCAGGCAGGACAGGCGGGCCATGGAGCGAGCCATAATCTCGATCTGCGCATGGCCGGGATTGTCGTCGTGCCGACTCATGATTCCCTGCATCCCGCGCTTGCTGTGCAGGCCGAGGTTCACGCTTGGGTTAGGCGTCTCTGTCCCGGACTTCGAGATAACGAAGTGGGGCGTGGTTTCGTGCATCGCCTTGAACCGACGATACAGGCGTTTGATCTTGGTGAAGGTCATTCTGCTTGTTCCTTGTGCCACTGGACGAATCGCTCGTATTTGATCTGCTCTAGTCTGCGCATTCTCTCACGCTCAGGCTCTTGAAGGGCGTGATCCTCAAAGAACGCAATGGCGGCCTTGGCGTCCGCTAGTTCGGCAACCAGGTCGTCTCTCAGATCGGCCCCTGACCAATGGGAAGACCGGCCTCGTGTCATCATAAGACGACCGATCACCTGCTGCGCTTCACCGAACTCTTCTGCGATCTTGGCCAGACCGGGGAGGATTTTGCTACCGAATGCGAACATCAGATTACCTTTGCTGTTTCGACCGTCTCAACGAATCGGTTGCGGTGATATTCCCGGCGAAACGCGAATGTGCGGATGCCGCGATCTGTTACTGCGGAAAAGCAATGGCCGATCCGATCTGCGCTCAGCGGTGAGACCGAAGCGCACGCGGTCGCCATGAACGGGAACGACTCAGCGTGTCCGTCGATCAGCTTCCGTGCTTTTGCGAACCGGCTCATTGGAACAGCCTCTTCCTGATGTCGTCGATTTCGACTTGTGATGGGTAGCGCCCACTGTCCCGGCATTGCTGCAAGACCGCCATAAGCGCGCGACGTTGTGCCAGATACTTGTTGCTGGCGTTTAGCAGTTCTGTGACGCGGCGGTCGTGGTCCTCGCGAGAGATGTAATGCTGCTCGACCAGTTCGACCATCTTGTAGCCGCCGTCCACGCAACCGACCTCGCTCAGGCCATAAAAATCCGTGTCGTCGTCGGTATAACCCAACTCCTCAATCGCGATCTCAGCGAAGCCGACGTGAATCTTATCCTGCGTCGGTGTGATCGAAGGGCGGCGTTTCAAAATCACCCCTGCCCCCTCTTGCGATTTCTGTGTCATTGATCTGCCTCAAATAGCTGTGCTCTGGTGTTTCCGCAGAGGCCGAGGCGATCCATGGAAACGGGGTTTTGGCCGAAGCCGTGACTGATTTTCATTGCGTGCGGGTGAGCACAAAAGCGGTCTTCGAGATCGTTGCCGTAGTGCTTGCACTTGGAGCAATCGCGCCACTCGCCATACCGTGAGACCGGGACGCCCTCGCGAACCTTCTGCAAGCTGGCCTTCCGGGCGTCATCGCGCTCGATCTTCTCGAAGGTGCTCATGCTGCAACTCGTTCCCTCTGGCTGGCTGCGTGCGGCTGGTGGCTGGCCCATGTGGTTCCGTCTGCCCGACGAAGTGGCCATACCGAATCGCTGCCTTGGCGTGTCTTACTTGATGCGTTGAGTCCTGTCCTGAGTTTCATTTCCTGCTCTCCGTATTTGAGCGATTATGTTCTTGGCGGCTCGTGATCCGGCGTTGAACCCTTTGAGGGGTATTATCCCGGCTAGTTTGCCGCCGACTTTGATCTTGCGGTGGTTCGTGCCCTTCTCGACTTCCCAAGGCTTTCCTGTTGCCTCTAACTCTTTGCGGATCACCTTGGGTAGTCGCATCGTTCACTCTCCGTCGAAATCCATGTCGTCGTCTGTTTCGATCAGCAGGACTGCCTGCCGAGCCATCCGAGCGTACCGGCGATTGCGGTCAGCCTTCTCGTGGCTCGCGGTCGCCGCAGGGAAGCTGGCCTCGCCTTCCTCCTGCAAACGGCGTCCTTTCTCGTCGTGATTGTCGGCGTAGCCTTCAAGCAGTTCGGCAATCGTGAGAAGCATGTCCCCGGTCACAAGCAGTTGCTCGTGCTGGCGTTCGATCTGGTCGCGCTGCTTCTCCCAACGGTCGATCATCCGCTGCAATTGCCCCTCAAGGGCCTCAGCGTGCTCCTGAGAGCGTTGCAGGGCACCTTGCTCGGCAATCGTGTCGAAGTCTTCTGTGAGCAGCGTGTACGGGACACCGCAGGCTTTTGCGATCTGCGCGAGCACCTTCTCGGCGAAGTCCTCGTATTTCTCCGGGGCGTCAGTCCACGGCTGGACCATGGCCGGGGCCAGATTGTCGAACACTCGTTCGTTGCCCCAATAAGCGTGAAACTCAATCCCCCCAAAATAGAACGGCTGACGTTCTTCGCTGAACGAGATGCTAATTTCTCCGGGGACCGTTTCAATGTCCAAGGTTGCCCATTTCTCCGGGCCTGTGTTGTAGTTCATTTCGAGGTCTCGAATGCCAGCCCGATAGACCGCATCCCGGCTAATCGTGAGGTTGTGCATTGCACCTGTCATCTTACCGTAAGCGAAGTTAGGGTTGATTTTCCCGTAGGTGCTGTTCTTGGCAATCTTCTCAGCGAACCGACGAGTCTCTGTGCCGGTTGGGATTTTGAGAGCGTCGCGCAGTTCTGCCCACAGCTTCGCTTCATCGGGATCGCTGCCGTCGCCCCATTTGTTCGCAAGCGTCCAATACCCGGCGTCGTACAGCGCGCGGGCCGCAGCATAAACAGGGTCAGGCTCCATGCCATCCTCATTCAAAATCACCCCTGCCCCCTTTGCGATTCTGTTCAGGTACTCGATTGTCTGATCGAACTTGACGCCTTCGTTCACGCTGACGCTGGCACGATTGGCCATAGCAAATTCTTGCAGGCGGTCGGCCAGATGCAGTGCGTGATTGCGTTCGTGGTCGTCGAAGTCGCACGGGATAGCAACGTCGCTGTTGGTCAGCTTGTCGAGGAAGTTGCGGATATGGCGCAATTCGGTTTTCGTGTGTCCGTCAATACGAGCATTACGCAGAATCCGGGTGATCTTCTCGGACAACTGTTCCGAATACGTGGTCATCATTTCGGGAAAGTCGTCTTTGCGCTCGGGATCGAGACCATGGATGGCCGGAGCCTCTGCTGCACTGACCTTCGATGTCTCAATGCTGTTGGCGCGATTGCGGGCGACCTGAGCAACGATCTCAGGATCGAACCCTGCGTCACGGCATTCCTGCCGGACCTTGCGCAGTTCTGCTCCAACATCGGGCAAACCTGTGAGCCACGAGGTCCGAGAATCACCCCCGCCACCCTTTGCGTTTTGGCGGTCGTATGTGTCGTGGTTCAGGCCATCAAAATAGATCGCCTCCCCACGGATCACTGCGTCGGCGGCCAGTTGCCGTCCGGCTGGCGCAGCCTCGTACCGCATGAAGTCGCGTGCTGCGTCCTCGTGGGCAAATGCTGCGACGTTGGTTGTGCCCCGGCTGACGTACCAGTTGCCGTCTTCCTTACGTTCCATGCCGTAGGTTTCACGGTCGCCGCTCTTGCTGCCTTCCTTGCGTCCCGAAGGGCTGGCGGCGACCGTGAAGGTTGAGGCGTTGTCGCTGAATGAGCGACCGTCGCCCTCGTAAAAGCGGACTTCCGTGTCGGTCAGCATGGGATACCCTTTGAGGAACGATGCTAGATCATTCATCAGGCGGGTTTTGCCACATGCCTGCGGCCCGGTTGTTGTCACTACTACTTTCACAATTCGTACTCCTCAAGATTTCGTTGAGGTGCTTATGAGGGCGTGATTCGTGCCTGTCAACAAAAAGTTGTGATAATCGTATTTCTCCGGGGTAGTTCACAAATGTTTCCACAAATGCCCGTTCCTTATCTTTGAGATAGTTGAAACGCTTACACCGTACATTGCTGCAAGATCGGTCCCCTTAGCTTTGGACCGCTTGATGGTTTTGACTTGGTTCTCAGCCAGTTTGGCTGTTGAGTGATCCTCACCCGGCAAGATTGCTGGTCCCGGTTTGTTTCGTTTCTTTCTAACCATGTCCTCCGCATTGGCTTTCGCGTCACCCTTGAAAAGATGATCCGGGTTTATGCACTTTCGGTTGTCGCACGAATGAAGAACCATTTCTTCGGGACCAAGTGCGCCCTTGTTCAGGAGATAAGAAAGACGATGCGCGCCTACATATTGGCCGAGCATACGCACTTCCCCGTAACCGGATGATGAGATTCTACCGAGCCATCGGTGGCAACCAGATTGTGTGATTTTGTAGTTCATATTTCCCTGCGGTCTTTGCTAATTTCTCCGGGGCGGGTTTACATATTTCTCCGGGGTGTCTGCAAGAAAATTCGTATTTCTCTGAGAGGGGTGCCTATTTCTCCGAGGTGGGTAAGTAAAACTGACTCCCTCTCTTTAATTCGCACGCTCGCAGGCGCGCACATAATGCGGGCGCGCGTATAGGCGCGGGCGCGCGCGTGTATTTGTAACCGTTGATATTTCGTTAATGCCTGCCCGCTTTAATCGAATAAATCGTTTAGAGTTTGTTAGGACTTTGCGGCTATACCAGAGTCATCGAAAGGGAATTAACACAATGGCAAAACGAATCACTGAAACCGCACTTATTGTTAGCGTTTGCGCCGTTCTAGGCGTTGGCGTTGCAACTGAGATTGGCGGCCCCCTGCTAGAGACTTTTGACTCCCTCTCTCAAACTTTCGCGGCAATCAAAGCCCGCTAATCATAAGGAACTAACGCAATGCAATTTCAAGTATTCACCGCCGGAACAAAAGAAACCCGCAAGCTATTGGGTCAATTCTCAGACTATGACTCGGCGCTCGCATTATTCGGGGGCAACTTTGACGAGGGCAAGCCTAACGATGGCGGCCCGTGGGCAATCGTTCCCGTCGGCAATCGGGACGAATTGGCAACCGTGGGCAATTTGGTTTCGATCAATCCCCGCTATTCGGGCGGCTGCTACATTTTGAGCGCCGGGGATGGCGTCTCTTGCCTTGGCGTCAAAGTGTGCGAGCGCAAGCGAATCGACGTTGCGGCATGGCTTGAGGCGCACGGGCAAGAGGCCCCCGCCATGAAATCCGCGCCGGGTACGCCCGCCGCCTTTATCGCATATCAAGAGACCATGACCGCCGGGGCAAAGTATTACGCCAAATCAGACAACCGTTGCCCCGCTGAATTGACGCCGCAACTTGTCGGACTCGAGGGCCGCCGGGTTAAGGTGACTCGCGACGATGGCGGGACTCATGCGTTCATTGTGGGCAAATCTACTGGCTGGCTCCCCTGCCATTTGGAGATCGAAAGCGAGCACGCAAGAGGCGGCCCCGCCGCTTATATTGGCGAGGGCTGGAAAGTGGAGCCGCTTTAACGGTCTATTAGGACTTTGCAGCTATACCAGAATCATCAAGAGGCAATAAGGAATTGAGACAATGAACCGCGCTAGAATGGAAGCTGAGACCGCCGCAAGGCAAGCCGGATTCCGTAGTTTTGCCGAGATGGCAGAACGCCGCGCGCGGGACCGTCGCAAGGCCCGCCTTGAGTCCGATTGGGAAAGCGAGCGCCGCCATAGCGAACGCCGCGCCGCTGATCGACTCGCCCGCAATAACGCATTCGTAAACGATTGGGCGGCACGATTCCACGCCGCCCGTAAATAAGGAACTGAGATAATGCAAGACACGCTTATTTTTGCTTTCGTGCAAGGCTTTATTGAGCATTTGCGCGGATACGGGGGAAGGACTCACCCGACTAATCAAGAATGGAACGAGTCGTATGACAAAGGCATGAATCTTGCCGATATTGTAACTCTAAGGAACTGAGATAATGACAACCGCACAAGACGCCCCCGCCGTTGCGCACCCCTCCCACGAATTAGCGCGCCGCGACGTGATTCGCATTGCCGAGGAATTAGGACTCACCTTAGAGTCTAAATTCGTGCCGTTCAGCCAATCGCGCAACGCTGAACCGCGCGACGGGCAAAAAGAGCCTTGGCGCTCGCTCAATTGGAAAGTGACACTAAACCACAACGGGCGGGAAGTGTTGCGCACCGATTATTCGCAAGGGACCGCGCATTGCCCGGTAAACGCCCGCGAATCAAAGCGCCCGCGTAGCGCGAATCGCCAAGGCGCAAGCGCGGCAATGATTCGCAGTGCCGAGGCGCTGGAAATAGAAACCGGCAAGCGCGCCGCCTTTGACTTTATGGACCGCGCGCGCGAAACGCGGCACCCGATTCCCGGTCCCGATATTGCAGACGTTTTGCATTCATTGGCGCTCGACTCCGAAGTGTTAGAACATTCTTGCTTTGAAGATTGGGCCGGTTGCTTTGGTTATGATGAGGACTCGCGCACCGCCGAGTCGACCTATCGCCAATGCCTAGAAATTGCGCTCAAGATGCGCGGGGCAATCGGCAACGCTCGACTCAATGAACTGCAAGAGGCCGCGCGCGAAATGTAAACGGTTTGTTAGGACTTCCCGGCTATACCAGAATCATCAAGAGACAAGGAACCGAATCAATGGGAATGAGTGACACCGAATCTTACCGCAAGGGCATATTTAAGGCGTGCCCCGGCTTTAGTGACTTTGTGGCAGTGGCGCTGCAAGACTTGCAATATAGCGAGAATGACGAGGCTTGCACCGATGAACGCGACGCGCGCGACTCGGGCACAATATACGACTCGATCCTTACCGGGGAAGCGTTTGAGCATATGCGCCAAATTTACACCGCGTTCAGGCGGGACAACGCCGCGCACATTGAAACGCTAACAAGCGCGCACCCCGGCGACTCCGGCTTTGAATATCTCAAGCGCCCGGAACGCCTAACAGATGAGGGACTCGGCTCTACCTTTTGGCTTGCCCTTGTGGGAAGCGGAGTCACCTTCACCGATGACGGGAGTCACCCGGCGCTAGAGGCTTTGGCAGAATACGCGCGCCCGCTCTATTGCGAGGGCCTTTATTTTGGCGACTCCGGGCGCGTTCATCTAATCGCATAAGGAACCGAATCAATGACAGATAAGCTAGAACAATTGCCCGTGATCTTTCGCACCGATGAAAAGGTGATTCCGGGTTTCGCTCAAGAGGTTACAGCCGTTTTTCCTACGTTACCGGGAACGAATGACCCGCAAACTATGACCTGTTACGCCCATGTAGGACAGCACGGCACTTGCTCGCTTGATTGGTACGACTCAACACGTCCAGCCAATCGCGAAGAGTACGGCCCCTTGCTGGCTGAATTGCGGGGCATTTATGAAACCCGGCCCGCGTCCAATCCTGAGACATACGGGCCGCCGGTCAAATTGCGAGTTTGCAAGCGCATTAGTGCCAAGATGAACGCCGAAAGGCGGGCCGCTTAATGATAACCCTTTTTGCCCTGCTACTCATGTTTGCGGTGATCCTATGGGACCAACGCGCAAGAGGTAAGCCAAGCCGCCTAGCGTGGACTCTTGTGCTCTACCTTGGCGGAGTCTTTTTGTTCCGCTTGCCTTGGGTCTTTACCTAATTTTAACAGTTGCCCGATATACCAGACTCATCAAGAGACAAGGAACTAACCGAATGACCCACAAGCTAGAAATTGATGGCGGGCCGACTCACTATTTCGACTCGTATGGTGAAGCGCACAAAGCCGCAAGCGAGGCCGCGCAACCGTTCAAAATAACCGATATGACTCTGCCCTTATGGGAACCCGTGCAAGGCTATATCAGGGGCGGCGCGCGCCGTGGGCAACGCCACACAATCCGCAAGCCCTCTTTCCACATTGTTGACCGGGCGGGCCGCATCATTGGCGCAATCCAAACGTCAAAAGCATGGGGCGACTCCAGCGTGATTCAATTCGGCACCGAAAAGCCTGATTACGCGATAGGAACCGGGCATTATGAATTGACCGACTACGGCACCGGAATCCCGTTCTATGGAGTCGACCAGATGACCGGCCCCGGCCCCGCTCGCTTGGCGGCATATCTGAGATATTCGCAAGGCCCCGAATCGCCTTTGCCCGAATTGGCGGCGCACAATGAAATTGCCGTAATTCCTGCCAAGGGGGAATCGATCTAATGCCCGCCGCAAACGCCCGTAAGGATTGCGACACTTGCCGCCACAACGTCGCGCCCTTTGACGTTGACCACGGCCCTTGCATTTCTTGCCCCGCGCCCCGCTTCCCTAATTGGCAGGCGGGACCGGAATCCCCTTACCCTTACCAACCGGAGTCCAAATAATGCCCCGAATCCAATCGCATCAAGCCTTAGCCTTGTCGATCAAATACGCCTTTCCGCTCGACTCGGATTTCCACGCCTTGCGCTCAAGCGAGGTTGACGGGGTTATTGCAGCCGCCGACTCGCGCGGTTATCGCAAACCCCGCAACGCCAACGGGAGTCGCGCCCGATATTTCCACGCTTATTTGCGACGGGCGCGCGGCCTTTAACGGTCTGTTAGGACTTCCCGGCTATACCAGAATCATCAAGAAATAAGGAACCGAATAATGGCTAACTATGATGCGGGCATATATCCCGGCAACGGCTCAGACCGCGCGCGGTGGGCAGTTGCGTGCAAAGACTCGGGCGTCTGGTACTTCCCGACTCGCTATGGCCGCAAGGCCGCCGAATCAATGGCCGCCCGTATGAATGCCCGCGCTTAACGGTCTGTTAGGACTTCCCGGCTATACCAGAATCATCAAGAGACAAGGAACCGAATCAATGCTTATCACTTACGCAATCGCCGCCGCCGTCGCTTTCGGTATCACCGCAACCGGCGCGCGCATATTGGACCGCAAGGCCCCTAGAACGCCCTCACAACGCCTTAGCGCGTACACCGGGCCGCTCTATAGCGTACATGGGCGGGAAGTCGCTTAAACGTGCTCCCCTGCACTTGTACGCCCTCACAATGCCAGCCGGTTGCCCTCGCATCCGGCACCCGGCACCGCTGCGCCGCCTGCACCGGCATTTGCGCGGCACCCAATCAAGACAAGGACTCATCTAATGGCAGAACTTCCACAATGGCAGACTCACCGCTTCCGCGACGTGATAGCGGTTTGCATCGGGACCGGCGAAACGGTCTATATGACAACAAAGCAAGCCCGCGCACTTTCGGGCGGAATCAACGCCGCTTGCCGGTCTGTTGAGCGCGAACAATTCGCCGACTCACGCGGCCTAACGCGAAGCGGGGAAGGGCTGGACTCTAATGCCCCGTTGCCCACTTGCAACCGCCTGCCATGTGGCAAGGCCGTGCGCTACACCCGGTTAAAACAGTGACCGGGAATCGCCAACTATGGGAACGCTGGAAAGCAAGCGCGACGCGCACGCGGTCCAGACTCGCCCGCCTCATCAAGAATCAACACCGCTTGCCCGGTTCAGCCGTTGCCGCCTTGCTTGGCAGGATCGACTCAGCCATTGAGCGGGACCGCAAATTGCAGGCCGATTACGTCGACTCCTGCTACCCGGAATAAGGAACTAAGCCAATGCCGACTCCACCCCTCACAATGAACCAAACCGCCGCGCTTGCCCTTGGCAGTCTCACCTTAGCCGGGGCGCTCGCATTCGCAACGCCCGCGCTTGCGCCTGATTCCGCCGATCCGCTCGCAAGTTATAGCGCGGTTATTGAGTACGAATCCGGCGAGTCTGAGACCGTCGAATCGGGCCTAACCTATTCGCAATGCGAGCAAGCCCTTGACCATTGGGAGCACAACACGGGAGTCCCTGTTACGTGGTGCGAACGTGAACCCGGCGACTCTTGGCTTGTCGGTTACGATTGCGAAGGTGCAAGCGCCCCGCTTTACGCGCGCACCGAATCGGACTTTCCGCAATGCCGCGCAATTGAGCGCGCCCCGGTCCCTCACAACTTCGGAGTCGACTAATGCCCGATAACCGCCGCAAGATAACTAAGCGCGAATGGCAGGCCCTTGGCGGGCTTCGCAATTCGGACCTTTACCGCGTGCAACGCAATGGCCGTTGGCACTATTACGCCGGGGCCAAATGACAAGCCGCCCCTACACCCCCGCCCCTGCTACCCTGCACCGTGCCAAGGCCAAGAGAGACCGCGCACGGGCCGCCGCTGCGAAGCGTGCCCAATGGCGGGCAATCAATGGCGAGTTAGAACGGCAAGCGGATGCGATACGCGCACGCCTTGAGGTTGCCAGCCGCCCGCCTCTATTGCGTGCCGTTGTGCAAGAGCCTGAGTCGCCGCCTATCCCTGAGTCCGATTGGCCCCCCTCTTGGCCCGTGCTCGCAATGGCAGGACTCGGCCTAGTGGGCACCGCTGCAATTATAGCCGCCCTAATCTAACCCCGTCCCAATCCCCAAAACTAAGGCCGCCCGGTTCACCCCGTGGCGGTCTCTTTGTGTGCGCGCCTGCCATGTACCCGCGCACGCACTCTTGAGTCGATCATATGCGACGCCCGGTTGCACGCCGCCCGCGAATCAATCGCGCGCCTTTGGACGCCAGCCGCCGCCCGATCCTAACCGGGGCCGCGCGCCCGCGCTCTAGACTCCCTCACTAATCGCTTTTTCCGATCAATAGCCCGATATGGGAATCCCCATGGCGGGGCCGTTGTCATGCCGTGTCATGCGTAGTCATGGGCTGTCATGCCGTGTCATGCGTAGTCATGCGGTATCAGTACACCCGCGCCGCCCTGTTGCCCGCTGCAAGGGCCTTAGTGTCATGTTGTGTCATGCCGTGTCATAGGGGGTCAGGGTCCTTCCCGGCGACTCGGGGCTTCCGGGGGTGGCGCTGAGCGCGGAATCGGAGTGTTTTCAAAAATTCGCATATAGACATAGGCAAAACTGCACAAAAAATAGGCAGGTGCCCAAAATTTAGGCAGCAGGGTTGCACAAAATTTAGGCAGTTGCACAAATAATAGGCACCGAAATGCTCAGTAATCGGTTTTCTCGATCAGTGGCCCGGTAAGCTGCTGATGAATAATCGGTTTTCCCGATCACCGCATATGCCAATAATCGGTTTTTCCGATGGTCAGCCAGTAAGTCGTTGAAAACATTGGGAT
>CALKJA010000081.1 GCA_937995865.1 uncultured Paracoccaceae bacterium
GATTAAGCGGGCATCAGGTCACTACTGCATCTTAAGCCTTAGTCTCCGAAGCATACCCCGCACGATCCACCTGTGGGCTATACCAACCGGGATCATGTAGGCATGTCCGAACCAGTTATGGACAAGTACTGAAGACGTTATCGAGACGGTCGGACCTTTGGTTGAGATACACGTCATGACATCAAGATGCCGATCTCGCTCGGTCAGGACCAACGAGTCCGCGTCGGAGAATTCGACGAGAAAAAAGTCCAAGTATTGTCCGACATCTACAGACTGTGAAGCTTCACCGCTAAACCCGCCTATGCGTTTCACGCCGAACCGGGACGACACGGCATCCCGCACCTTAAACGCAAGTCTCAATAGGGGCTGCGGGTCTTCCATAATAGCGTTCCACGCCTGCAAAGGGGTGAGTTCGCGGCTAAGATCGGCGCTTTGTGTATCGAAGTAGTCCAATTCATCGACGGCTTTGAGAATACGGGCATTACTGTCACCAAACCGGATCATTTTACCGCTCCAGCTTCAGCGCAAAGTCGGGCGTTTCCGTGTCTGCCGTTAGAGCTTTGCGTTCCTTCAATCATCGTGCCACCCAGTTATCTCGACACCTCCAAGGTGTTCAGCTTTGGCGCGCCCAACATCGCTTACCGCTTGCGAGAACGTCCATATGTGGCCTTCAGGATCTTTGGCGCGATAAAGGCGATCACCGTAGTATTGATCTTCGGGTTCAGACAGGATGAATGCCCCATGCTCGCGCGCCCTTTCAAAATGTGCATCCAATCCTTCCTCAATTTGTACATAGACAATTTGGGTGGTCGCACCGCCCAATGACATTGGGCTTGAGACGACGTCAGGCCACTCCGCATCGATGATGATAGTGCAGGCTCCAAATTGCATTTCAGCATGAACAAGGTTCCCAGATTTGCACCGGACATCCATTGATCTTGTTAGTCCAAAGGCTGCTTCAAGCCATTCCATGGCTTGTTCTGGATACTGATAGAATAGGCCGGTACGTATCGCGGGCCTTTCAAATGGATCATCCAACGCAAATGTCCTCGCTTCTCGCTTGTCTCATGGCGCGCGGAGTTTTTTCTCGAAAAACAGGTCGGGGTAGGGATCATCGTTGAACCGATCAATCTCGACCCAGCCCATGTTGCGATAAAGGCCCACAGCTTCGAGCAAGGTGCTGTTTGTGTCCAATCGAAGCGTCGTTATCCCTTTTGCCATTGCGGCCTCCTCTGCTGCAGACATCATGCGGCGGGCCAATCCCAACCCGCGCGCAACTGGCGCGATCCACATCCTTTTAATTTCAGCACTTGAACTGCCGTTGCCCTTCACGCCAACACATCCGACCGGCATGTCGCCAAGCCGTGCGACGACAAAGGTGCCATGGGGATGCTTCATTTGGGAAAGCTCTGGATCGCCTGACTTCTTGAGGTCAAATTCCAGGTTCAGCCTCTTACTGAGTTCTGCCGCAAATGCGTTCAGGCATGTTGTCGCGATATCTGACGCGTAATCTACTTCTTCAAAGACAATATCATCGCGGGACAGGGCGATAGTCACGATATCCATCGCCTCTAGAAGCCGCCGCGCTTCTTTGTGTCGGTGCAGTATTTCGGCGGCCCGCTCGTCCGAAAGGCGTTCGTAAATCTCGAACTCCGCTTTTCCCTTGGCCGTAAGGCGTGTGATGCGGCTACGACGGTCGTCCGGATTTGGTGTTGTCAGGATCAGATCTTCGGCTTCTAACCCGCGGAGCAACCGGCTCAAAAGCCCCGTATCCAGCTTCAGAAACGCGCGCAGGTTCGCGACGTTTTCATATCCAAGCCCAATCGCATTCAGAACCCGCGCCGAACCAAGCGGTCGACCTCGATTTAGGAAGGAATCCTCGAGCGCGCCAACCTCTACGGCGACAGAACGGCCAAAGTTTCGAACACGGGTAATGTCGTCTTGGTTCATTTATCTGACTCTAGTCAGCCAAATGAAAAACACAACTCAATCTTGGCGCTCATGGAAGAGGCAACACTCGCCGTCTTTGTAACAGCAGTGAGTTTGTGCGCCCTTAACACCTTCGCCGCACTTCGCACGGACCGCTAAGACGTAGACAGAACGAACCGGGCCGGAGCAAGTCAACGATCTCATGCGGAAACAGCTGCGCAAGTTCGGCATGCGCTTAACCGAGTTGCGTCCAATTTGGGCTTTTACCATATATCCGTAGCCGATTGCTCAAGAAAGTCGACGAAGGCTTTGACCTTTGAGGGAATGAAGCGCCCGGACGGATAGACCGCATGAACACTCAACGGCGCATATTGGAACTTTGTCATAACTCGCACCAACGTACCCTCTTTCAATGCATCAATCACGAGGGGCAATTGGGCCCCACCCAATCCAATACCCGCTTTCAGTGCCTTATTCAGAGCAAAGGCATTGTTTGCCATAAAGACGGGTCGCACAGGAACGGATTCAGGGCCTGATGGCCCAACCAGCGGCATCAGATGGCCTTCTGGTGTACCATTGAATTGAACCTGCACATGATGCGCCAGCTCGTCGGGGGTTTTAGGGTTACCGTTCGCCGCGATATATGACGGTGCGGCGACAACGATGCGTTGCACCGTGCCGAGACGACGGGCCACTAATGTTGATGATGGTAAGTTACCAAATCGAATTGCAACATCGACGGCTTGTGCAGTCAAATCAACGAAATGATCTTCAAGGATGAGCTCGATCACCAAATTGGGGTTGCACCGCTGAAATGCGACTGCAACATCAGCAATATGACTTTGGCCAAGGCCTGCAGGTGCATGGATCCGCAAGTGACCGGTAAGTTGAGTTGTAAGCCCACCCACGGCTTCGCCAGCCTCCTGAACCGCTTCTATGATCTGCTGTGCCTTGCGGCGATAAGTCTGACCCGCTTCCGTCAGGGTGATTTGTCGTGTTGTCCTGTTAATGAGCCTTACATGCAGGTGTGCTTCCAATGCGGAAACCTGCTGGCTCACTGTCGGTTGCGAGATACCCAAATCTCGTGCGGCGGCTGACAGGCTACCCGTTTCAACCACTCTCAGGAACGTTGTCATTAACTTCAGAAAATCCATCTCAACCTATAAGCGTTTCTTATTAATGTTATCATCTTAGGCAGGCTTCTGCACGTAGGAACAATGAATTAGATCAGGGTCGACGCAGCAAAATTGGAAAGATTGGCCCATGACAAGTCAAAAGAAGGTAGCCCTCGTCGTAGGTGCAAACGGGGTCATCGGTGGCAATCTGATCAACCACCTGTCGGAGCTTAATGACTGGAGTATCGTCGGCCTGTCTCGGCGTGGCGGCGTCTCTACAGATTGCATCACCTACATCCCAGTTGATCTTCTGGATGTCCAAGAGACAAAAGCTAAACTGGCTTCTCAAACGGACGTGACGCACATCTTTTATGCAGCATTTCAAGACCGGCCGTCTTGGTCCGAGCTTGTCGCACCCAACCTCGCGATGCTGACCAATGTTGTTGATGCCATTGAGCCTGTAGCGCCGAACCTGGAGCATATCAGCCTTATGCAAGGATATAAGGTGTATGGCGCGCATTTGGGTCCCTTCAAAACCCCTGCGCGCGAGACCGACGCCAATCACATGCCGCCCGAATTCAATATCGACCAGCAGGATTTCCTCGAACGTCGGCAGAAAGATCAAAGCTGGTCATGGTCTGCACTGCGTCCTTCGGTAGTAATCGGGTTCGGGTTGGGCAATCCGATGAATTTGGCGATTGCTATTGCGATTTATGCCACCATGTCCAAACGGCTTGGCCTACCGTTGCGGTTTCCCGGTAAGCCGGGTGCCTATGACAGCTTAATGGAAATGACGGATGCAGGATTGCTTGCTCGTGCGACAGTCTGGGCTGCAACGACAAAGTCCTGCGCAAATCAAGCGTTCAACATCAACAATGGCGACCTGTTCCGTTGGTCGGAAATGTGGCCGAAAATTGCGAATTTCTTCGACTTGGAAGTAGCACCGCCGCTCCCAATGTCCCTTGCGACGATCATGGATGACAAGGAGAGCCTGTGGAACGAAATCTTGGCTGAGTATGAATTGACAACTCACTCCTATCAAGACGTGTCATCATGGGGATTTGCTGACGCTGTATTTAGTTGGAATTATGACTTCTTTGCCGATGGCACAAAGGCAAGACGCCTTGGTTTTCACGAGCATGTCGATACAGAAGAAATGTTTCTTGAAGTTTTCAAAGATCTCCGCGAACGGAAGATTATTCCGCAGCATGGGTTGGCTCAAGCTCGACGACTTCACCGCTGACGTTGTCCACGACCAGCAAGGTATCGAAACGCTTCATCGTGACTTCTGAACCGTACAGGTCTCTGATCCTCTGCATGTACTCTTCGCCATGCCATTTCTCGGCGGCTTGCATGGTCTTCCAAATGTAGACACCGCCACCTAACGACTGCGCTTCATCGAAGAAGTAGTGCTTTCTTATGAGGTCGGGGTTTTGGGCCCATGCGGGGGCTGTCTGTCGATACTTGTCCATCGTATCCGCGCGCGATATGCCCTTGGGCAAGTCGAATGTGACAATTTCCGTTATCATAGTTCGTTTCTCCTATCAGACACGTAGTAGGGTTCTGGATTGGTCGCCTGGCGGCAGATTGGCTACCCGTCCGGCTTGATCTGTATGAGCCATCTGAACTGGCGTAACCTGATCAGAGCCATCACCTGCCTTGCCATTTCTTCGCTGTTGAAGGCGAGGAAAACCCACGGGAAGGGCAGTCCGAAACCGATGGCACAAACATAAGACAGCGGAATCGCCACTAGCCATTGGGATGCAAGGTCCATCACGATGGGCGATGTCGTGTCACCACCGGCGCGTAAGATGCCCACGACCATTGTCACATTCAGCGAGCGAAAAATGAGGACCGGTGCCAGAACGGTAAAAACATCATCTGCGACGGTAAGCACGTCGATGCCCGCCCCGCTGTAGACCATCATCAGTGCGGGTTTCAGCGCCATCAAAAGCAGGCTCATTGCCAGTGATGCAATAACGGTCCAGAGGATAAGAGCAATTGCATCAACAGTTGCGCCGCGAAAATCTGCTCTGCCAAGGGCATGCCCGACAATAACATTGGTCGTGGATGAAAGCCCGATCAGGACGGCAATGGCCATTGATTCAACCGGCGTCACAAGTGCGAGCACGGCCAATGGGACAGTGCCCGCCATCGCGGAAATGATGCTGTAGGCAAATATTCCGATAGCCCAAACAACGGAACCAAGTGCGATCGGCAGCCCGATGCGGAGCGTTTTTCGAACGGTGTCGGCGCTTAGATACTGCGTGAGACGACGGGGCGAGAACAGATCACGGTCGTAGAACCAGACGGCGCAGAGGCCAACGATCACAGCTTCAATGGCAAAGCTGAGCGCTGATGCGTAGGCAGCACCCGTGACCCCCAAGGCGGGCGCACCAAAATTCCCGAAGATCAACGCGTAGTTGAGAACGACATTGCTGGTGAGGCCGATCATGGAGGCCCATGTCGCTAAGCCGGGACGACCGATGCTGCGCAGTCCAACCGCGATGGCGAAACCGACCGAGAACGGCAGCACCATGAAACTGGCGGGGAGAAGATAGCTGAGTGTGAGGTTTTGTATTGCGGGGTCATCACTGGACCACGCCGCGAGGGGGCCAGACAGCAGCAAAACCAGACCAAGGCCAACAAGCGAGACGGCGAATGACAGAAGCACGGTGGTCCCGACCGCGTATTTTGCACGGTCTTTCGATCCGCCTCCGTAGAACTGTGCGACAACAACCCCGGCGCCATTGCAAATCCCGAGAACAAGAAGAATCAGAATAAAGACGATGCGACTGCCATACCCAACGACCGCGACCTCTTCTGGACCCAAACTTGATGTCATGAACACATCAAAGACCGTGCGTGATGATGCCATAAGCGCCTGCGCTGTGATCGGTAGCGCCGTCCAGAGAAACATCCGCACGAAGGCGGGGGAGCTTGCCTGCCGTGCGCCACTCTTTAGCAACCCCGGTCGACTTTCTTGCCATTCGCGCATGACGCCAGCCCGGTCGGTGGTGCCCGTTTCAACCATCAACGCGCCTGTTCGTCGTCACCTTGCCCTGCTTGCCGCCATAGCGCTGATAGATCACCACCGAGCCGATGATTGCCAATGCTGCCCCCAATGTGACAGCAGTCAGCCGATCTCCAAACCAGACAGCACCAATGAGGGCTGCAAAGACAATCGAGGCATAGTTTGCAAATGACACATAGGTTGCGCCGTAGTCGCGCGTGATCCGCAGATAAACAACGAGCGCAAGACCTTCACCAAGCACGATCATCAGCATCGCTGGGACATTCAGGGCGACCAGTGGCCATGCATCCGTTGCACCAGACATCGCACCGCCCATAAGTGCTGCTGCGAACACGATGAGTGCCTGTGCCTGTGCAACGTTGACCGGGCTGGCATGGGGCGGCCACCGTGAAGCGATGAAGACCGTATTGAGGGCATAGAGTAGCGGCACACCAAACGCCGCCAGAATCCACCATGCGCCGACTTCAACTGAATGCGCGTCGCGTGAGATGTCCCAAAGGATTGTGACCGCGCCAGCAAAGCCCAGACAGATCGCGATCACCGGGGCCGGGCGCAGTCTTTCCTGCCCGATCAGTGCTGACACAACAAAGGTAAAAAGGGGCATCGTTGCGATGATGACCACAAACACAAAAACAGGCAGATGAGGGCCAACAGCAGTCTCCAGTGCAAACGGAGCGAGAAAACCGAGCAATCCGCTTAAGCCATAGAATCCAAGGGTGGGCCGATCTACGGGCGGCCAATCACGGCGGAGCAGGGCGAAAACGGAGAAGAACAGCGCGATACCAAATGCGGAAAACATCACGACGATGTACACCGGGATACCCGATAGACCTGCGGCTTTGATTGCGGACAAGCGCAGGCTCCAAAGCAAGCCCAACAAAACAAGCAGCGCGGTTTTCAGCAATTGGGTGTTATTGGTGGCTTTGTGTGTCATTTAGGCTAAGCATTCGACTTTTTTGGGAACCATCGCCGCTGTGTTGATTGTAGCTCTGTCATTTCAGGTTTGCGGCTCGCGACTGATGAACGTTGGGCGAATAGCGCCAGAAACACGCCAAGTCCGACAAGAGCGCAGGCCGTGATTTTCCACCCGTCAACTGTCTCTCCAAGAAAAGCTGCGCCCATGACCAGCGTGACGATTGGAATAAGTGCTGTCAAAGCCGCCCCTGCAGAGGCCCCCAGATATTCGGTTGATTTTGTGAAGGCGAATACCGCCAAAGCACCCGTAAGAGCGCCTTGGTAGATCGCTTGAATTGCTATGTCGCGCACCGGGGCCTGCAATATCTGCCCGCCGAACAGGACAAAATACACCGGCAGGAATGACAGAGCTGATCCAACGGCAACAATGGCGGTTGCGTGAAGGGCCGGAACATTGGTTTTGCGTACGATGATCACATAGCTGGCCCACATCCCGCCTGTTGTTGCGAAAACAAGATGTCCGATAGAGGCCTGTCGGAATGACACTAGGTCCGTAAAAAGCGCGGTACCGGCCAGGACGGCCAGTATGCCAGCGACTTTGGCAGGACGCATGGTTTCTCCCAAAACGATCCAGCCGAGGATGCCAACGAATACAGCCATAAGACCGGGATTGATCGCCCCGGCATCCGAAGCTGGCGCGAACTCGAAACCGAACGACAGCACCATGATGTATGGTGCACCATTGCAGGTGATGAGGGCCACAACACCTAGCACGCCAAGCTTTTCCAGTGCCCACCCGCGCTGCCAGATGACCCCGCACAACAACAAGGACGCGACGCCAAAACGAAGTGCGGCAAGGTCGAAGGGCGTGAGGGACGTCTTGACGCCAAGCCGCAACATGACGAGCGACCCAGACAATACTGCGACCGCAATCGCACCCCAAAACAGGCCCGACATAAGGGTTTTCGTTGATGCAGTCATGCCCAATCTCCTCGCTTGAGAGGAAGTTAGCCCTGTTCAATGCATTAGAAAAACGATACTATCTGTATCTATGAATGAGATATTCTCACCGATAGAGCCGAATGGCACTGACAGTGTTGGATCAGAACCGATGCGGACAATCAGCCTCGACATGGCGCGGACGTTCGCAGCCATCTGTGACACGGGGAGCTTTCGTTTGGCCGCAAGCCGCGTAAATCGCTCGCCATCGGCTGTCAGTTTGCAGGTCGGAAAACTCGAAGAACTCCTGCAGTGTGAGCTGCTCCTCAGAGACGCTCGTAAAGTCACTTTAACCGAAGCGGGCGAGCAGTTTTTGGGGTCTGCGCGTCGGCTTCTGAGCCTGAATGACGAAACGCTGTCAAAGTTTCGCGGATCGACCCTTTCTGGGCATCTGCGGCTCGCAGCTCCACATGATTTGGGAATGAGTACGATCCCCGCGCTTCTGAGACGATTTGCCGTGACGCACCCGAACATCTGTGTCGATGTCAGATTGGATGCCTGCGACGATGCTCAGGCACTTTTTGCATCAGGGGACGCGCAGGTCGTATTTTTCAGTGAGCAGAACTCAAAAATACATGCTGCGCGAAAGCTTTACACGGAAGAATTGTGCTGGTTGCAGGCAGCAGGTGGTGTGGCAGCGCAGAACACGCCTCTGCCAATAGCTGTTTCGGAAAAGGGATGTTCGTGGCGGGACGCGGCGCTTGCTGCGTTGGACCGGGATGGAATCCCGTATCGGGTCGCGTATTCAAGCGACACCTCCCCCGGTCAACTCGCTGCTGTTCGCGCTGATTTGGCCGTCGCAGCTTTGCCAAAAACCATTGTGGGGAAAGATGTATCCCTTGTTTCACCAAAGCTTGGTTTGCCTAATGTCGGAAGGGTGACGATGTTCATGGCGCACGACGATAGCAAGAATGCAGCCGCTTTCTCGGCGCACGTAGATGCGCATCTGGCAGAGTTTCCACATCACTAGTCATACTTCGAGACCACGAGCATGGGTTTGGAACATTCCATTGCAATCGAAAGCGTCAGTCAGTCCGACGTCTGTGCAATCTTGCGGGCCGGGCATGAGCAGATGGATGCGATGATCCCTGATCGTGCACGGCAGGAATTTTCGGCTGAAGCTGTTTTGCGAAACGACGTTAAGCTATTGGTCGCCAGGATCGATGGCGTTGCCGTGGGATGCTGCGCAATTGTCTTGAAAGAAGATTATTCCGAACTCAAGAAAATGTACGTTTCCCCAAACGCACGCAGGAAAGGCGTCGCAGATCAGTTGCTTGCACGCTCCGAAGAAATCGTTCGAGAGAACAACGTAGAGATCATAAAGCTAGAGAGCGCTGCAGTGCTTACCGCAGCCCATACTCTCTATGCGCGCCATGGCTTTTCGATTGGGTCAGCGTTTGGAGATCACATCGAAGACCCAAGAAGCATCTTTCTGCAAAAGCAACTCTAGCTGGTCAGTGCAAGATGCCCTCACTCACGAAAACTGCCCATTCAACCCTTGGTTTCTGGTCTCTGCAATTCAGCGGCGATCTCATTGCCCACCAGGAACACCCGGCGTCCGTGTTTGAAACGCGAAGTCTTGCAGGAACTTTTTTCCTTCGGCTTTCCCCCCTTTGGTGGCGGAGCCGCGAAGCGGTGGCCTGTGAATTGGCGTTCTTGGCACACCTGTACCAACATGGATGCCGTGTGGCGCGACCTGTCGCGACAAAGCTTGGTGCAACAAGTGTCGAAGCCGAAGGCCATACAGCAGTTCTCTTTGAAGCGGCATCTGGCCATCAGCCCGGGCAAGATGACCCTGATTGGAAAATGCGCGTGCTCCCTGACTGGGGAAGAACCCTTGCGCCGCAACACGTAGCAGCGCAGGAATTCGTACCGCCTGTTTCAAGCTGGCGGGACGATTGGCGCGTGGAGCCTGTTTTTGCCGAGGGTCTTGCGCGGCTTCTGCGCAACGATCCCAATGCTGCAAAGGCAGCCGATGACATCTTGAACACAGTAGAGAACCGCGCGGATTCCTTAGGCCCAACAGGTTTCATTCACGCGGATTTTGCACCGCAAAACTTCCGCTACCAACGAAACACTGGCTTAACGGCTTTCGATTTCGACAATTGCGTCTGGCACTGGCAAGCCTATGACCTCGCCGTAGCAGTCTCGATACTGATGCGTTCACACGAGGGCGAAGAGTCGATTCAACAGCTCGTCGAGGGTTACCAGGAAATCGCTCCGATTCCTTGTGCGCGTGACGCGCTGCAAGAGCTGGTAAAACTTAGAGCACTCTACGTGTTGTGTGATCGTATCAGTGCAGAGGTGCGTGGTGAAACGACCAGCGGCAATGTCATCGCGAAGGCCCATAGTCGCCTCATGGCACTCATTCCGAACAAGTGAACTGGTTGTGAGCAAGATCGGGGGACCGGGTCTTCGATGGAACGCGTTGCGCTCACTTTGAACGACCAATGGCGCACAGATGTGACCTTTGACCCTTGCCTGCTCTCTCCACCCAAGGCTTACTATTCTGAGGCAATTTTCGATGGATCAAAAGGCAGGTCAGCGAGTTCACGTAAACTCATGCGGCGGATTGCCGGGTGTGACAGCGGATCACGTCTCCACCTCCCTTGGTCTGTGAGGCCCAATTGTGATGGAACTAAATAGCTTCGCGCCATAGCAAGCAAAGCGAGGATAGCACCGCCGGTCAGAATGAGTGAAAGATACAGCATATCTATAGTTAAACCCAAAATACTGCAATTAATGATCGATTCTTGCAGGATAGAGGTATAGTTCTTCTATATACGTGATCTGAATGCAGTATACCTGACCGCCTTGCGTGCTGTCGAAGCCGTCGCGCGACTTGGATCTTTACGCGCCGCAGCCGATGAATTGGGCGTTACATCGGGTGCCGTTAGTCAGCAGGTCATCAAGGCCGAAAACCAACTCGACCGAAAACTGTTTATCCGGACGCCAACTGGATTGGTCCCGACTGGCGTCGGGCGGGAAGCGTCGGATCACCTTGCCGAAGGGTTCGCAGCTCTGTCGCGCGGGGTGGCATCGATCCAGCGCAAATCATCGGATTCGATCACAATATCTGTGGCACCCGTCTTTGCCGGTAAATGGCTGGTCTGGCGCATGGGACGATTTGCAGAGGCGCATGAAGGGCTGCGCGTTCGCATAGACGCTTCTGTCGATCTGGTTGATCCGCGTGCGGGAGAAATTGACGCCCGTATCCGCGTGGGCTGGAGCGACTGGACGGGAGTGGATGCCGAAAAACTGTAGAGGCGCCAATCTTTTTGCTGTGGAAAACTCTTTGGTGCGAAGGCTAACTTGGATAAATCGGTGCTCTTTAGCGGCCGTTGCCGGCAAACGGCGACGCCAGACATAAACCGCGCCTCTTCGGGTGACGTGATTTAGGTGCTGCATATCTGGCTCTCCGAGTTGATGAGCGTCGATAACTTCATCGCCATGGGGCCCGTTTCACCGAACGTGTGCACGGATGTGCTGCATAGATGTGTTGCAGTTGGGTGAAACCATCCTAAGCGAAACAGTTAGGCCATATAAATCAGGCGCTTTAAGGAAAGCTGGCTGGGATGGTAGGATTCGAACCTACGGTACACTGTACCAAAAACAGTTGCCTTACCACTTGGCTACATCCCAACTCGGCGATCTAGCTACGGTGAAAGGTCATTGGGTTCAAGACAAAGATGAGTGAATCTCGCAAGAAATCTTAGATGTGATTTACTCTTCGGGGGCACCCTCGCGCAGCAAGTTCGGTTTGTCGCTATCTGCCTGCTCTGCTGTTACGATCCGATCAAGCGCGTCATTGTGAGGCGTGCTTATATCGTCATCCGTAAGTGCCTGAGACTGTGCGGCTTTTCTCGATTTGATCTGTTGTGGCGTAAAGGGTGCAGCAGTACCGACGCTTGGTGGGATTCCAGCCCCTCCAATCAGCTCAACGCGGTAGCTAGTGTCTGGCACATCGACACCGGCGGCCTCGATTGCGGCCTTTACTTTGCGGATCGCTTCTCCGCGGGCCAAGACAAGGTTTGTTTCGCGTTGGTCTATCCATCCGGCCACAGTAAGGATCACCGCGCCGTCGCCTATGCGTTCGGTCCACGCGCTGGGCGCAGGGTCAGACAAGGTAAAGGGCATGCTGGCCACGGTATCTTCAGCGAGATGTCGCATTGCAGCCAGGTCCGCGTTTGGAGCGATGCCTATTTCGAACATAAACCGGCGTTCAGGATTGCTTGAGAAGTTCACGATCCGGCTTTTGAAAACGGTCGCGTTTGGGATGCGGATATGATTGCCGTCAAAGCTCAGCAAGATCGTTGCGCGTGAGGTGAGGCGGATCACAAGCCCGGTATCACCATTGATTTCGACTGCATCGTTTGGCCGGAACGGCTGACGGATGGATAACATGATCGAGGCGATGAAATTCTCAACTGTGTCACGAACCGCAAACCCAACCGCCAAGCCGATGATGCCAGCTGCACCAAGGATCGTGGAAAGCAGGGCCGTCGCGTTCAAGATATCAAGAGCCAGCACAATCCCAAGCACTACAAACACCAATCGAACAATCATTCTGTAGACATCTGCGATGAACGCATTGGGCGACAGGCGGCGAAGCACTTTGCGCCGCGCAAGGAAGAACCCCAGAGTAACCACGAAAGCAAATGCTACCGCTGCGATGGCCAACATTGGAATAAGCAGGATGAATTGTTCAATCCGTGCGCGCAGCCGGTCGCGTACCGGGTCAAGCCGCCTTACCACATCAGCTGTTTCGACGGTCAGATTTTCAACAGCGACGACGCCTTCAATACGGGCTGCAATGCCATCAAGCCGTGCGGTGTCTGCAGAGCTAAGGGTGGTGCCGCGCATCGTGACGATCCCCGACGAGACTTGAACCGTCACATCCTCAAACCCTCCAAGTTCACCAAGAATGTCCCGCAACCTTTGCGCAATGGCAGCGTCCGTGTTCGCGTCATCTTCGGCAGTAATTACACCTGTGGGCTGATCCGTTGAGAACGTTCCCGTTGCAGTGCCGTCCGAAACAGAGATGGTTTGTGCGGCGCCAAACGTGGGCGAGAGCAACAAAATCGTCAAAAGAATCTTTAGGGCTTTTTGCATGACCCAATCCTTACCGCAGGATCGGATCACTGCAAGTGGCGGGATCACAGCCGCACTGGAGCGTCTTTTGCGACCGCGTCTAGCTTCATCAGTGTTTCGAGCAGGGCAGGCATCTGGCTGAGGTAAATCATGTTGGGGCCGTCCGAGGGCGCAGTATCCGGGTCCTCATGCGTTTCGATGAAGACACCTGCTATACCAAGGGCTACCGCCGCGCGCGCCATGACTGGCGCAAACCGACGATCTCCACCGGAACTTCCGCCTTGGCCTCCTGGTTGCTGGACGGAATGGGTTGCATCCATAATCACAGGGTAACCTGTGGCTGCCATCGTCGGAAGGGACCGCATATCCGCAACAAGCGCATTGTAGCCAAAAGAGGCGCCACGCTCGGTCAGCAAGATCTTTTCATTGCCCGTGCTCTCCACCTTAGAGACGACATTGGGCATATCCCATGGGGCAAGGAACTGACCCTTCTTGATATTTACGACCGCACCGCTTTCGCCTGCGGCCAATAGCAGGTCGGTCTGGCGCGACAAGAACGCTGGGATCTGAATGACATCGACACATTCGGCCGCGATCGCGCATTGCTCCGGCGTGTGGATATCGGTCAGCACAGGCAAGCCAATCGCGCGGACGGCCTCAAGAACTTTAAGCCCAGCGTCAATTCCAAGGCCGCGTTTGCCGCCCAAGGATGTTCGGTTCGCCTTGTCATAGCTTGCCTTAAAGACATATTGCGCGCCAAAGGCGGCACATGCCTCAGCCATTGTGCCAGCGATCATTTGCGCATGGTCAAGGCTTTCGAGTTGGCACGGGCCAGCGATTACGGTTAAGGGCGCATCATTGGACACACCAATACCACCAAAAGAGACGGTCTTCATCAGTTTGATACCTGTTCGCGAAGGATGGAAGCGGTGAGGGAAACCATCAAATAGATGCCCATGAAGATCAAGAACGCTAGCAGTGTATTCTCGAAAACCCTCGGGTACGTGGCTTCATCGGGAGAGGTCGGGGGCGTCGAGATCGCTACGTAGCGCACTTGCCGGTCAGCTGCGATGCGGGCCGTCTCAAGCGCCTGCAACGCTTGCTGGAGCATGGCGTCCCTTGTTTGAAAGTCAATCTGCGCGATCTGGAGCTGAGCTTGTCTTGAGGCCAAGGATTCTTGACCGTCAACCGCTTCGGTTAGATTGGCTTTTTGGGCCGCAATGCTCTTTTCAAGGAAGCGGATGTCAGCCTCTAGCCCCTCGACACGCGCCTGATTGGGGCGGCGGTTTGCGAGCTGGGCTTGAAGATCGAGCCGCTGTTGCTCAAGTTGCGTTTGGAATTCGGCAATGCGCGCCTGAGACGCAGCGATGACGCCCGCAGCGTCAACTGTTTGAAGCTGGGTTTGCAGCTCGACAAGCCGTGTTGCTGCCTCATTCCTTTTCGTTTCGGCGTCGGCAAAACTCTCACGGGCACCAGCCATCTGATCGGTGCGCAAGCGTTGTGAAAGGTCCGAGACATTCTCTTCTGCGTAGGAAATGAGCGCGTTCGAAAACTCCTGGCTTGCGTCTGGCGAAGCCGCAATGACTTCCATCGTTACAATGCCTTCGGTTGGATCGTAGCCGATTTTCACATTCTTCTTATAGACTTTGTACGCCTGCTCATTGGTAGCATCTGCTGAAAGGCGCGTGATGGCGTCAAAGTCAGGGTTTTTGAAATGCTCTTTAAAGCCATGTTCAGCTTCCAGCCTCAACATCGCTTCGCGAGAGGTGAGATAGCCCTGCACAGCAATACTGTCTTGGACAGTGGCAAGCTGGTTTGAGCCGAACATTGACGCAAGACCACCGGCCCCGCCTCCGGCTGCCTCGTTTTGTTGAATAAGAAAGGCAGATTTTGTGGAAAAGAGTGGCGTAGCCAAATACGCAAAGTAGTACCCCATGAGTAGGGTGGGCAGACCGACGAACACTGCGAGGCGCGTAAAGAGCAGCATCAACTTGCGGCGGCGGCGCCGTCCAATGTCAATCTGGATCTTATGGATTTCGTTCGCGCGTTGCTCCGCGGTGCGGACTTCCTTTGACGGGACGTTTTCCTGAGGCTGCTTAACTGTTTGGGGCAACTTCACTTGTGCGCCAGGGTCGATTGGCATGTCCCCGGTATTTGGGACGACTAGCTCAAGCGAGCCTGCCGCTTGAAACGGGTCTATCCCACGCTCGCGCAGAAGTTTCACCGCCTCGAAATCACTGGTCGCTGCGATACCGTTCTTTTGTGCAACGCGACGTGCCATGCGAAGTTGGCGTCCTGTGAGACCTTCTTTGCGGATGGCATCGATATTGGTTTCGCTACTGACTTGCTTGGCGCTGGCGATTTCACCTGTTTGAGCCGCCGGGTTCTGTTGCGGCGGGCGTGGCTGCTGTTGCGGGCGTTGTTGTGTGGGCTGTTGTCGAGGTTGCTGTGCAGGTGTTGCCTGTGTTTGCTGCGCCTGCCGTGCAAGCTGCTGTTCGCGCGTAGGCTGTTGAACAGGTTGCTGTGGCTGTGGCTGCGGGGCTTGTGCGGGATCTTGCAGCTTAAGCGGCACAGGCCTACGCACAACTTCTTGCTGTGGTTGTTGTGCGGGTTGCGGCGAGACCGTCCCTTTTGAAGCATCAGCCTCATACATTGGGTCTGTGCCAGCCTCAGCATGGCCCAGTCCGCCTGCGCGTTTAATTCGGAATTTACGAGCCTTGGGTTTGGTAGTCATAGAGCTGCTTTGCCTCTTCCAAGGTGTCAAACATGATAAACTGGCCATCTACCAGAACTGCCGCTGAACGGGCGAATTTTTCTAGCGTTTCCGCTTGGTGCGACACGATTATGACCGTGGTGGTTTCGAGCCGTTCGCGGAGAACTGAACCCGCTTTTTGGTTAAAGGCCACGTCCGTGGTTTGTGGCATGCCTTCATCGATTAAGTAGATATCAAACTCGAGCGCGAGAAGCAGGGCAAAGGTAAAACGCGCCTTCATGCCAGTAGAGTACGTTCCCACTGGCATATCGAAGTATTCCTCGATTCCGCACATCCATCGGCAGAAGGATTCAACATAGTCCGGATCCAAACCGTAGAGCCGCGCGATATAGCGGCTGTTTTCTACAGCGGTATGTCTCGGTGTAACCCCACCCATGAAGCCCAATGGGAAGGAGATTTTGCATTTGCGATTAATGACCCCCTCATCCGGCTTTTCTAGCCCGGCCATCATATTGATCACTGTGGTCTTGCCAGTGCCATTCGGAGCGAGGATCCCGAGCGAATTGCCCAATTCCACGCGAAAAGAGGCGCGGTCAAGGATCACCTTGCGCTGTTTGCCCGTCCAAAAAGACTTGCTCACATTCACGAACTCGAGCATCTGCTCTCCCCGGCTAGCCCCTCAGCCGAATATTTGCCCACTCTAACGGCGGGTTCTTAAGACGATCTCAACAAGATTGATCCGCCTCTGAATACAGTATGGCAGATTAACTGGTCGTCGATCAACAAAATAAGGATAGGGCGCATGAGTATCAGGGGAAAGCGCAACTTGCTCTCCCCTGAATGATCCGCCTAGTTGTCTTGTCGCTGGACTTTGAACAAGCGCCCTGCAACGATCGATATGCCCGCAGCGGCGAAGGAGAACAGTGCACCCATCTTGGCCGCATCTTGCACCGGGCCTGCGTCAAATGCCACGGCTGCGATAAACAGTGAGACTGTAAATCCAATCGCCGAAACGAAACCGATCACGATAAGGTCCACGATGCGCATCCCTTGCGGGATACCAAGCCCAAGGGGCCCGGCTGCAAGCCAACCAAACAGCAGAACTCCGACAGGTTTACCGATGATCAGGCCAGCCAAAACAAGCCAAGTGGCATCGCCAATCGCGTTGAACTCTACCCCCGCATTTAGCAAGCCGAAGAAGAATAAGACGATCTCGACAGGGTGTTTAAGCGCATGTTCAATCTTGTTGAGCAGGTCAGTCATATGAACTTCAGCTGCCGAGAAAATACCAAATGCGCGGTCCGCATGTGGGATTGTGGGCACGATTGGCAGCAAGCCAAGCGCCGGGTGCAGGCCCGCGCGCATCATTCCGTACCAAGACAGGCAGCCCGCCACAAGATATGGCAGAAAGCCCAGTTTCTTACGCATCCAAGTCGAATTCGGGCGCAGCTGATTACCACGGTCCAGATAGCGCGGGAACCAGTTGAACAGGAAGTACACTCCGATCGAAGCGCCAAGAGTTAGCAGAAGCCAAACTGGAGCAAGGTCGCCAGACGGGTAGAAAACCGCGAGAATGATTAAACCCGCTGCGTCGTCCGCGATGGCCAGCAAAAGCAAGAAGCGAACAGCAGGGTGCCCTGCGCCAAAGACCAACCGACCCACAAGATAGGAAAAGGCTATATCGGTGGCCGTTGGCACGGCCCAGCCATTTGCAACGGCGTTGTAAGTGTCAGAGCCTAGGAGCGCTGCCAGACCAAGGTAGATCGAAATTGGGCCGGCCATGCCACCAAACGTGGCAAAAAGTGGCGTCGCTGCTTTCTTGCCGCGCAGCGATCCATTCTTAAGGATGACGGCTTCCCAAACTTCTTTCGCAGCAATGGCAAAGAAGAGGGCCATCAGAATGTCATTGACGAGATAGTGAAGCGTCAGGGTACGGTGGCCGTGATGATAGTGGCCGATTGGCGCATGATCCCAAATCGTGAATTCCACAAAATGATGATAGCTGTCAGCATCAATGTTCGCCCATATCAGCGCAATTATCGCGCCGGCGATCAGCAGAAGTGAGTAATTTGTGACAAAATTCCAAACGCGATACATGGCCGTTCCCTTGCAGTTCTAACCTTAAGTGCTAGGCGAACAGCTCGCGCGGTGCAATGCCTCGGTTGCAAATTTGGCCGCAGACCATGCGCAAGCACGGCCTGCAAGCCACTTGCTAGAGTAGCGCGTTGGCAGCGAGGCCTGCAATAATGGCTCCGATGAACCCAAAACCGATGTAGGCGGTGAAGACGCGCGGCTTTACCAAGGGCCAAACGGCGATCGCGGCCGGGATGCAGCTGACGCCACCTGCAATTATAAAAGACATTGCAGCGCCTGGGGCCATGCCTTGGTTCATCAGCTCGCCCACAAGAGGCACGGCGGCGTACCCGTTTAGATAGGCAGGCCCACCGATCAACGCTCCAAGGAAAACAGGTCCGATCCCGTCACCACCCAAAACTCCAGCAATGCTTTCTGCTGGAACATAGGCCAGCATTAAGCTTTCGATCAGATAAGCCAGCGTCAGCCACTTTAGCAAAAACATCCCGTTTTCAACGGATGTCTTGCGGAATGTTTCGCGGCGCTGAGCTTCTCCCCAAAACTGCCAAGCGGGTTTGCCTGAAAATGGCGATGGACCGCAACCGCAGCCGGATTTTGCCGGTGTTGGGCGCAGCGGGTCGCGAAAAACTGGCGAGTTCATGAATGCCATCGTGACATACCCCCCTAACGCACCGATTCCGATGGCCGATACAGCTTTGAGCAGCGCAAACTCCCAACCTATCGCGCCTGCAGTAATGGAAAACATCATTGGGTCCATCAGGGGAGATGCAAGCCAAAAGGCCATGACAGCCGATAGCGGCGCACCGACAGCAAGAAGCCCAGCGATAAAGGGGATCACTTCGCACGAGCAAAAGGGGGAAACTCCCCCCATCAGCGCGGCCAACGCAATCATCCGAAGCTGATTGCCCTCGAACGCACGAGCGAGTAACGCCTCAGCTCCCGTCGCCTTGACATAGGCTACTGCGAGCACAGCGAAGAGAATAAAGGGCGCCGTATGCATGAGCGCTTGCGCCGTAAACAGTGTTGATGCGGGCGCCTGAGGCGGGTCGAGCACCGCGACGGTCCCCAGTATGACAAGGGCTGCGAGCCAGCCCTTTGGCACGTCACGCAGCCTAGGAAGGTTTTGTGTCAAATCAGTCATGGTCATGCTCCGGATGGGGGGAGGTACTGTCAGCACAGCATTCAGACAAAAGAAAATTGGAAAGCGCTTGCACTTGGTCATAGGCTACAGCCGCGCAAATTATTGAACGGCCTTGCTTTTCCTGCCTAACCAAGCCCGCCTGAGCGAGAATTTTCATATGGTGGGTCAGCGTGGAACCGGTCACACCTGTGCGTGTGCCCAACTCCCCAATGCTAAGACCAATATGGCCAGCTCGGACAAGACAGCGCAACACCAACAAGCGTTGCTCAGAGCCGAGCGCAGCAAAGGTTGATGCGGCGACGGCTAAGGTGGAATCATCTGAGGAAATCGTTTTCATATTTCTATAATTGTAGAAATATAGAATCATAGCAAGTGCCTTGTGCTATAATGCCGCTTGAGTAAGGGTAAGACATGGAAAACGCGCGTGAAATCGCTTCGCAAATCGCGGGGTGTCGGCTCTGTACGGATCGGTTCGCAGCCACAAAAACCGCCCATGGCCCCCGGCCTGTGACTTGGTTCACCTCAAGCGCCCAAATTCTCATTGCAGGGCAAGCGCCGGGCGCGAGAGTACATGCATCGGGCCGCCCATTCACGGACCCATCGGGAGACAGGCTGCGCAATTGGATGGGGCTAAGTGAAGAGGCTTTCTATGATATATCCCAGATCGCGATCGTTCCGATGGCCTTTTGCTTTCCAGGATACAGCGTAAATGGATCAGATTTGCCACCTCCGCCGATCTGCGCGCGAACTTGGCGAAAGCGGCTGCTAAACGCATTGGGCGACCCAGCTTTGACACTTTTGATTGGCGGCGCCGCCCAGCGTTGGCATCTTGGCGCGGGCCGAGTCACAGATCGCGTTGCTGACTGGCGCGCCCATGCGCCGCGCGTCTTTCCCTTGCCGCACCCTTCTTGGCGCAATAACGCTTGGATCGGGAAACATCCGTGGTTCGAAAAAGAGCTTTTGCCTGCTCTGCGCACCCGAATTAAGGAGCTGCTATGACGCCGCTGGACCAAGCATTTGCCGCAATGGACGCAGCGCCCGAGGATGATGCACTCCGACTGCGGTACTACGAACGGTTGGCGGATTGTGAGCTCTTCCTGCTTTTGGAGCGCGAACCAGATGGCGACAATATTGACCCCCAAATCTTCGAATTGGAAGAAGGACAATTTGTGCTTGGTTTTGACAGGGCAGAACGGCTTTCCGCGTTCATGGGGCGCGAGGCTCCCTATGCTGCGTTGTCTGGTCGGTCACTTGTCAGGTTGCTGGCCGCCCAAGGTCTTGGGCTAGGAGTGAACCTTGAGGTTGCGGATTCCGCATATCTTTTGCCGTCTGAGGTTCTGAGCTGGTTAGTAGACGTTCTTGAGCGACGGCCTGAGGCGAAAGAAATGCGGGTGCGCGAAGTGGCTGCGCCGGGAGCGATGCCTGAACTTCTTCTTTCGGCGTTGGATGCAAAACTGGCCTTAATGGGCGCGGCCGCGCGGATCGCCTATCTTGCCAAGGCAACCTATGAAGACGGCACTCTGGGTCATATGCTGGCATTCGTGGAGCCTGCACCGGGCGCGGAGAGTGCTTTGAGCCAAGCGGCAAGCGAAGCTCTGACCTTTTCTGGGCTTGAGGCCGGGCAATTGGATGTAACATTCTTAAACGCATCTGACCCGGTAGCGGCACAGCTAGCGCGGGTTGCGCTGCGCTTTGATCTTCCGGAGCCGCCAAAGCCGCAAATTCCCGGTGCGCCGGGAATGAACCCTGAAAAGCCACCTAAACTCCGCTGATCGCGCATTCAGTACCCGGCGCGGCGGTCGACCACGTTGAGCATAGGCTGGCCAGCCTCATTTCGCCTGATGTTTTCAACTACACGCTGAGCTGCTGTTTCTGGTCGTGTGGTGGACGCGATATGCGGCGTGACGGTCACGTTTGGATGTGACCAGTAAGGATCATCTTTTGGCAATGGCTCTGTGCGGAACACGTCCAGAGTTGCATGTGCAATATGGCCGCTGTCCAGCGCAGACAACAAAGCAGCATCATCAATCAACGGCCCGCGGCCCGGGTTGATGATCACGGCACCCTTGGGCAACAGCGCAAGCGTTTGTGCGTTTATAAGATTGGCGGTTTGCGCGGTAGAAGGGGTGAGCAAAACGACAATGTCGGCAAGCGGAAGAATTTTCTTTAACCCGCCTGCGCCCGAATGACTGGTCACGCCTTGAAGGTCTTTTGAGGATCGGCTCCAGCCATGAACATCAAAGCCCAGCCCGACCAGTGCGGTGGCACATGCGCTTCCAAGTGCACCAATCCCAAGGATTGCGACACGGCGATCTCGCGCCAATGGCGGGCAGCGCTCGACCCATGCACGGTTCGGGTTGTCCAAATGCGCATCCATCCCGATATGGTGCCGCATCACATGGGCGACCACATAGTCCACCATACCTTCGGCCATGCCACTATCAGCCATGCGCGCTAAGGGTACTTTCAGAGTGTCGTTAGATACGATCCCCTCGACACCTGCCCAAAGGTTCAAAACCGCCTTAAGCCGCTTGAAAGGTGTGAAATCTCTCACGCTCGCGGCAGGTGAATACACAATATAGTCAACGTGTTCTGCTGGCAGGTTGGTGGAAAGCTGTGCGTTCAGTCCGCTCTCCGCGATAGCACTGCGCAAATGCGGGCTATATTCCGGCCACTGCTCAGGACGTGCAGCAAATAGGATATTGATCATTTGAAGAGGTTTATCCCTGCCTTGGACGGTGAACATGCGCGGATTGCATCAACCCAAATGCGCAAAGCAAAACAAGCATCGCTGATCCTCCATAGCTAACGAGCGGTAGGGGGACACCAACAACGGGTGCCAGTCCCATGACCATGGCCATGTTGACCGCAAAAAAGAAGAAGAACGTTGCTGCAATGCCAAATGTAAGAAGCGAAGCAAAGCGATCTTTGTTGGATAGGGCCGAGGTCACGCAAAACCCAATGATTAATGCATAGAGAATGAGCAAGGAAAACGCGCCGATAAAACCGAATTCTTCAGCCAATGTGGTGAAAATGAAATCCGTGTGCTTTTCGGGGAGAAAATTAAGTCGCGACTGCGTGCCCTCCATGAAACCGCGGCCAGTCCAACCGCCTGAGCCAAGCGCGATCTTCGCTTGAGTAATATGGTAGCCTGCACCCAATGGATCTTGAGATGGGTCAAGAAAAGTGTCGATACGCCTATATTGGTAGTCTTCCAGAAGTTGCCACGCGGTTCCACGCGACTGAAACACCGCCACGATAAGCCCAACTCCAGAACCGATGACAGTCGCAAAATAGGCCCAATGTACCCCCGCGATAAACATGATCGTGCCGCCTCCGGCCAGCAAAAGGATAGATGTCCCAAGATCAGGCTGCCGGAGCACGAGCATCACCGGCAACAAGATTAAAAAAACTGGAACAAGTACCCAAAGCGGGTGCGAAGTCTTCTCGATAGGCAGCCAATCGTAATACGCCGCGAGCAGCATGACGACAGTAATTTTCATCAGCTCAGATGGCTGCAACCGCATGAAACCAAGATCAATCCATCGTTGCGCACCCATCCCGGTCACCCCCACAAACTCCACGAGGACAAGCAGCGCGAGCGCAAGAAGGTATGCCATTGCTGACATGTTGCGCCAGAACCAGATTGGGACCATCGCAATTATGAACATAGCCGTCAGCCCCATCGCAAAGCGTTGCATTTGAGGTTGCGCCCAGCGGCTGAGGTCACCCCCAGCAACAGAATAGAGCATCATAAACCCAACGGCGGATACAGCACAGACAAGCAGAATGACCGCCCAGTTGAGGGCCAGTAGTTTTCCCAGCCCCGTGGGTACGGTTTGAAGACGATACTCTAAATAACTCATGCCTGATCCCGGGTTGGGCGGCGGGCCTCAACGCCGTCCCACAGGTCAAGATCGTCATGTTGGTTTGAGATCCTGTTGCGATCTTTAGATGGATAGGCATCGAGAGGCGGCGTGCCATCATAGAGCGCTTGCAGCATGATATCCCTTGCAAGCGGTGCTGCGGCGCGAGAACCGGAGCCACCGTGCTCGACAATCACAGCAATCGCATATTTCGGGTTTTCGAAAGGCGCGAAAGCAACAAAAAGTGCATGATCCCGGAATTCCCACTTGCGGTCTTCGTTGCGTGTGATTCCTGCAGCGCGTTCTTCCGGGGTAATGCGGCGCACCTGCGTGGTGCCGGTTTTGCCCGCAAGACGGAAATCCTCTGCAATAACCCGCGACCCGTAAGCTGTTCCTCGCCGGTCATTCGAGACGTCGTACATCGCGCGCCTAATTTGACGTAGGTTGTTTTCATTCAAACCCAACGGCTCGCCAGCTCCAGAGGGCTCCGCCACGCCCCCGCGTGATGCGACAAGCCGCGGTGTTATGCTGCGGCCCGTGGCCAAACGGGCTGTCATGACCGCCAATTGCAAAGGTGAAGCCAATACATAGCCTTGCCCGATCGAAGCATTGACCGTGTCCCCGATCCGCCAATCGGCATCACGAACCCTGCGTTTCCAAGCCTTGTCAGGGGCCAGCCCAGAAGCCACAGCGGACATTGGCAAGTTATGATGTATCCCTAGGCCAAGCAAGCGCGCCATCTCGGCCATTTTGTCAATGCCTACGCGCTGCGCTATATCGTAAAAATAGACATCGCAACTTTCCTTGAGAGCACGCCGCAGGTTCACGTTGCCATGCCCGCCGCGCTTCCAACAATGGAAACGGTTGTCTGCAACCTCAGTATAGCCACCACAAAAGACAGTGTCGGAATGGCCAATTTCACCCGCTTCCATCGCTGCCAATGCTGTCACCATCTTAAAGGTTGAACCGGGAGGATAGGTGCCTTGGACCGCTTTATTGGCGAGCGGGCGATATTTGTTATCCGTGAGTGCGCGATAGTCTGACACCGAAATGCCACGCACAAAAAGGTTGGGGTCAAAAGCGGGTGCCGAACCGATAGCCACAAGATCGCCGCTCTCACAATCGATCACAACGGCACTTGCGCTCTCATCTCCGAGCCGGGCCTGAACGTAGTTTTGCAAACGCGCATTAATGGTCAATTGAACATCATCGCCGGGCTGCCCTTCTTCGCGTTCCAACTCACGCATGACGCGCCCCAAAGCGTTGACCTCAATCTTGCGCAACCCAGCCCGACCGCGCAGCCCGCGTTCTAATTTGTTTTCAACCCCGGTCTTCCCAATTTGAAATTTCGGGATTTGGAGCAGTGGATCCTGATCGTCGATCCTGCTGAGATCGTAGTCTGAGACCGGCCCGACATATCCCAGAACATGTGCAAAGTCAGCACCGCGCGGATAGTGACGCGACAAGCCGAAATCAGCGCTGATACCCGGCAGAGCCGGAGCATTGGCCGAAACACGCGCAATATCTTCCCAACTGAGCCTATCAGCGATTGTGACCGGGACAAAAGAAGACCGCTTCATAACATCCGCGCGCGCCTGCGCGATATCCTGAGCGGAAAGGGGGATGACTTGGGCCAAAGCGGCAAGGCTGGCGTCGACATCGCCGGCATCTTCGCGGATCATGACGACCCGGTAGTTTTGTTCATTTTCCGCAAGGATAATTCCATTGCGATCGAACACCATCCCTCGGGCCGGGGGGAGAAGCCGCATGTTGATGCGGTTTTCTTCGGCTAAAAGGCGAAATTCGTCCGCTTGCTCAAGCTGTAGCTGGCGCATCCTCCATCCAAGTACGCCGACCAAAGCAAGTTGCGCGGCAGCAAAAACAAACCCGCGTCTTGTTATCTTGCGGTGAGATGTTTCGATGTCTTTGGGCGAAGCTTTCATAGGACTCGGCCTTTCGCATCGACTTGTCCGGGAGCAGTTTTGCCCAAGCCACTAACCAGCCAAGAAAGCCCCGCAACAACTGGGTAGCACAAGAGGGTCAGCACAAGTTGCAACGTAAGCAAACTGCCTGAGATGTCGAACGGGACAAGCAGCGACCAAAGCGTGAAATAGACAATGTAGAATGCAATGAGGATCACCGCCGCAACCGACCATTCTAACACAAAGACCATATCCCGAAGATCTTCGGCACGCATTCGAAGAGCTTCCGTCGCCAGAACCGCGCATGTGGACCATAGCCCCGGTGGTCGCTGCAAAAGTAAATCGCCGAGGAAAAACATCGGGGCAACAAGCCATAGCGGAATTATGTCCGGTCGCCGCGCGATCCAGACAAAGCTCACGACCAAGATTAAATCTGGTCCAATCCAACGGCGTGGCGCTGTTTCAAGTGGCAGCAAATGTGTAAAGATCAGCGCTAGGCTCAACGCTATATATCCGGCGCGCATCGCCCAAATGTAGCCAGCACTTGTTTGGGCCACGGGATTAGCCATTGCTTGCTCCATCGGTGTCGGCTCGTGCATCCGCGGGCGAGGGTCCCAGCACAGCTCCGGGGGCGATTTCGGGAACGATGAGCGCTCCGGGGTTGTTTATATCTTCGATTTGGTGCGAACGCAGGACGCGGACGAATTCCAACCGTTCGTAATCCGCAACAAGACGCACCCGGAGGCGCCCTCCTTGATCTTGAATGACTTCGCCCACAAGAATGCCAGCTGGGAAAACATCTCCGTCACCGGAGCTAAAGACCCGGTCTCCGGGGCGCAGCGCATCGCGGTTTTCGATCAGGTCCAAGGGCGGGCGTGCCGTATTGTCACCGGCAAGAATAGCCCGCACCCCAGAGGGTTGGATCGTGATTGGCAAACGTGATGACGCATCTGTCAGTAAAACTACTCGGCTGGTAGTTTCTCCCACCCCAGAGATGCGACCAACAAGGCCCAGACCGTCCATTGTCGCCCAGCCGTCCATGATGCCGTCGCGCCGACCCACATTCAGCAATACGGACTGTCGAAAAGGAGACCCGCTATCGGCCATAACAACACCGGTCACATGGGTAAATTTTGGATCCAGCCGAACCTTGTTAAGATCCAGAAGCCGCGCGTTTTCTTGTTCCAGTTGGAGCGCGGCCTCTTTCCATGCTTTCATTTGCTGGAGCTCACGTTTAAGCTCTTGATTTTGGTCATAGATCCTTTGGTAGCTGCGGAAATCGCTTATCAGATGCGCCGTCGCTGTAACCGGCGACATCGCCCAATCGAAAGACGGCACGATGCGGTCCGTTATCTCGGTCCGAAACCTTTCCACCCGAGGGCTATCGATCCGCCAAACCACGAAGACCGAAATTAGACAAAGCACCACTATGGCTACCGCGAGCCTGCGCACCGGTGCCGTATAGTCTTCTGCGTTTGAGCGGTCCTTGGCCAAAGCGATCCTCGCTTAGGGGTGGGTGCTGCGCGGGTTAGCTATCGTAGTCAATCACGTGAAGGAGCTGCTTTTCAAACTCCAGCGCCTTGCCGGTTCCCAATGCAACGCAATTCAGGCTTTCGTCAGCGACGCTTACCGCCAATCCTGTCTGTTCACGTAAGGCAAGGTCAAGCTCCCCAAGGAGCGCGCCGCCTCCCGTGAGCATAACGCCGCGGTCCACAATATCCGCTGCCAGATCGGGTGGTGTGGCTTCCAACGCGGTCATCACAGCTTCGCAAATCTGCTGGACAGGCTCACTTAGGGCCTCGGCAACCATCGCTTGCGTTATTTCGCTTTCTTTGGGGACACCGTTCAAAAGATCGCGCCCGCGGATCGGAAGTGACGCGCCGCGCCCGTCATCTGGCATCCGTGCGGTCCCGATTGTTGTTTTGATCCGTTCGGATGTGGCTTCACCGATAAGCAGGTTATGCTGGCGGCGCAAGTAGCTGATAATCGCCTCATCCATACGGTCCCCGCCTACGCGTACCGAGCGTGCATAGACGATATCCGCAAGCGCCAGTACGGCAACCTCGGTGGTTCCGCCGCCGATATCGACGACCATCGAACCTGTGGGGTCGGTAATCGGCATACCAGCGCCAATCGCCGCAGCGATAGGTTCTGCAATCAGGCCTGCCCGGCGGGCGCCAGCACCCAAAACGGATTGCCGGATCGCACGTTTTTCAACAGGCGTTGCACCATGAGGGACACAGACAATAATTTTGGGCTTCGTAAATGTTGTACGGCGGTGAACCTTGCGGATGAAGTGTTTGATCATCTCCTCGGCCACGTCAAAATCGGCGATCACGCCATCGCGCATCGGGCGGATGGCCTGAATCGAGCCGGGTGTGCGCCCTAGCATCAGCTTCGCGTCTTCGCCGAAAGCCAGCGCTTTTTTAACGCCGTCTTTGATCTGATACGCCACCACGGAAGGCTCATTCAGGATGACTCCTTTGCCTTTCACGTAAACCAGCGTGTTTGCGGTGCCCAAATCGATCGCCATATCCGACGAGAAAAGGCTGCCAAGTCCTGCCATTGTCTATGCCCCAATAGTATTTGGCTCCGCGACTCCCCATCGCCAAGCTGCTCGCTTATAGGGCGCGTGCTAACATAGCGAAAGGGGCGAATGGGACGCAGGTCGGCGAGGTTCTGCGCATCGCCTACCGTTTTTGAAATTCAGCAAGCGCTGATTTGAAACGCGCCCAGACCGATGGCCTGGACGAGAACAGATTTTGTTGAGTGTTTTGCGCGGCTGCAAGCGCGATTTGCGCGGCTTCAATGCGCCAATGATACGACCTGCCTCGGAGCGGGTGGCACTGAAAGGCTTCCGCCTGTGCTTGCCAAAGGTTTCGAGAGGTGGTGAAATGCTGATGCTCACAAAGATCTGGGCCGTTTTCGCAACGACGCTCCCGGTAGTAGCTGATAAATCTACTTTGGCACGTTGCGCATTGGCAGCGCTGAATTGCCCGTTCATCCCAAGCTGGCGGATTGCGTCCCAGCTCTACTGCTTCAACGATCTTAAGCCCATTCGAAGCGCATATTGGGCAACGAATGGTCATGCTTTTTCGGTCGTGGAGTTATAGATCCGGGCTGAAATTTTCGCTTTCTCCGGTGGGCAAGGATTGTGCTTTGTTAGGTAAAACATGCGCCGAGTTGACGATACTGCATCCCGGACATACCTTTTCGATGATGTCACGTGACTATACACTCACAACAGGTGCCAAAGTCGCCGAAGATGCGGGCCTTGCCAACCCTTCTTGGTATCGGCCCCAAATTGACCCTTCCAAAATTCGCCCCTTAATGGAGAAATCTGACGCGCGCGCTGGGCGAGATGCGGTTTTATGGTTGGGCTTCATGGCGCTTTTCGCGGCCTTTGCTTTGGTTCTGTGGCCCTCTTGGTGGTCGCTGCCATTTTGGTTGGCGTATGGGGTGCTTTATGGATCAGGTTCCGATTCTCGATGGCATGAATGCGGGCATAAGACTGCTTTCAAGACGGCTTGGATGAACGAGGCACTGTACCAGATTGCATCGTTTATGCTGATCCGTAACCCAGTTGTGTGGCGGGCTAGCCATGTTCGGCATCACACCGATACGATCATTGTGGGCCGCGATCCCGAAATTCAAGCGATGCGCCCGCCGGATTTGACCAAATTGATGTTTAACATTTTTGGTGTGCCGGACTTTGTTACATCTCTGTCACGGCTTTTCTTGCATATGCGTGGGCGTCTGCATCCTGATGAAGCGACCTTTGTAAGGGAAAAGGATAGGGGCCGTGTTTTCCTAGTAGCACGGATTTGGGTTGGGATCTTTGCTGCGACGATCCTTACATCGCTGGCTTTAGGAAGCATGCTGCCACTTATGCTGATCGGCGGTCCCAGGATATATGGATCTTGGCATATGGTCATGACCGGCTCGCTTCAGCATTTGGGGCTGGCTGAGAACGTGTCTGACCACCGTCTAAACACCCGCACAGTACTGATGAACCCAATAAGCCGCTTTATCTATCTCAACATGAATTACCACGTGGAACACCACATGTTCACCATGGTGCCGTATTATCACCTTCCCGCGCTGCACGCGCTGATAAGGCATGACTTACCGGCGCCAGAGCCATCTATCTTGACCGCCTATGCGCGGCTCTGGCCGGTCCTTCGCATGCAGTTGCGGTATGAGGACGCTGTCATTGTGCCAGAGCTTCCGACTGGGGCAGGGCCTTACCGGACTGAAGTCGAGGCGCTGCGCCCTCACGCGGTCTATTCGGCCTGATACAGAACTAGGCTTTTCAGAAACGCTATGATCTCCGCCTGCTCCTGAGCGCCGAGGGCGGCAAAGCTATCACGTGCGCCCTGCGCTGCACCGCCATGAGCTAATATCGCTGCGTCCAATTTCATCGCTCGCCCATCATGGAGCCACGGCCCAGTGGAGCCCACCCCAGCAAGGGAACGTGTAGAGAAAACGGACGAACCCATTCCAAGCGGATCTGAAGGATCTGCAAGTTCAGCACCCATCTCATGCCGTTTGAAATCTGTATACCACCGCGCAACCGGGGCGCCGGTTTCGGACATCTCAAGCGCGCCAAGATGGTAAATCGCAGCCCCGGGCAACATGATGCGGTTGTGAGGTTGATCCGCTGAAAGATCCGCCGTGATTGCTGTGCCCACGGATAGGCCGTGGGCTGTTGGGTCTTCCCCATCGGGCAAGACAGTATCGAAATATCCGAGCGTACTGGTAGGTTCAGAAAATACCGGATCGTTAAGCGTCATTTGCGGGATATGACAGGACGCACAGCCGATCTCTTCAAATTGCCCTTCGCCAGCCAAGATCATGCTTTTTTCGCCATCTTCCAGATCCTTCAGCCCAAGATCCGCAAGCTCTAATGTGCTTACAGGCCGTGGCAAAGTAGAAAGAAAAACAGTGATCGCAGTTATGTCGCCCATCGAAAGCTCGTGGGTCACGCCGTCAAAATCTCCATCAGCGTCACCGACAAGTTCCGTCGCTTGAAGGCCAAGCTCGTTATGGGCTGCATTGCGCGCAAATGTGCGCACAGAGGCTTGCGTGCCTTTCCAACCAAAGGGACGGATAGTTAGGTCATGTTCAATCCCATCTAAGCCGGAGTGATCAATCTCCACTGCGCAGGGCGTTTCAGCGATACGGCGCATAACAAGCGTACCGTAAGAGACACCCTTGGAGCTTAGATCAATCTGAGCGCCGCCGATATCGCAAGCCATCACACGCGTCGCTTCACTTTGCGCGCGAAGATCAAGGCTGATCTCTTCAGCAAGCCTTTGGGGAATGCCCAAAGCGAAAAGTGACGGAGGATTGCGGGTCAAAAACTTTGCCGGATCAGCGCTATGCGAAGGGTCAGCAAGGATGTTTGAGGACAGATCCCCCGCCCCCATCATCAGCGGTACGCTGTGGCATGCTGCGCAGGTTGCTGCGTTGACGCCGGTTTCGCGCGCCGGATAATGGTTTGCCCAATCTTCGGGCCCATCTAAATCCGCGCGTGGAATCCGAGCGAACAGACCTCCGTTCCCGATATTGGCACCCACGCCGTCTGAGGTATCAAATGTGCGGCTGGTCAAAGCTTCGCCTGCATCAAAGGCGGCTTCAAAAGCTTCTGTATGGCGGCCTTCTTCGATGAGCCGGTTCAATTCATTTTGGTCTACATGTTGGTTTTGCGCGACGGATAGAGACGCTGTTAGGGTCAGCACACCTGCTGACGCTGCAAGCCCGAAAGGGGCGGATATGGAGCGTTTCGACATTGTACTACCTTACCAAACTACCTGCAGCACACACGGCAACAGCGGCGATTGAACTCTATCTGATCTAGACGAAGCACTCAAAAGGCAAAGACGGCCAGCGCAATATTTGCTGGCCGCCGTTGCTTTTGAGACTCAGTGGAAACGCATATTTCGAGAGTCAGCTGTCTTTGTAGCTCACGCCTTTTTCATCGTAACCCACATCCGTTTGGGCCCGCCGAGTGACAAGCCGGTTGAGAGCATTGATATAGGCCTTGGCCGAGGCGACGACGGTATCTGTATCGGCTGACTGGCCTGTTGCAATGCGGCCATCCTCGTTCATCCGCACGCTGACAGTCGCTTGCGCGTCCGTGCCTTCGGTCACGGCATGGACTTGATACAGCTCCAACCGCGCATTGTGAGGAAAGAGCATCTTGACCGCGTTGAAGACCGCGTCGACAGGGCCGTCACCGGTTGCGTCGATGCTGTGGTCGGTGCCGTCAATCTCCATCGTCAGCTCAGCCTCTTGTGGGCCGGTGTTGCCACACACCACGCGCAGGCGCTTGATCTTAAGCGTTTCGTTTTGGTCATCAGCGGCCTCGTCCCGCATCAGCGCAATCAGGTCTTCGTCAAAGACCTCCTTCTTGCGGTCGGCCAAAGATTTGAACCGTACGAAAAGATCGGCAAGTTGGTTATCAGCCAATTCGTAGCCCAGCTCGTCCATTTTGGCGCGCAATGCAGCACGGCCCGAGTGTTTGCCCAAAGGCAGAGATGTTCCAGAAAGCCCGATATCCTCAGGGCGCATAATCTCAAAATTCTCGCGGTTCTTGAGCATGCCATCCTGATGAATGCCGCTTTCATGGGCAAAAGCGTTCTTCCCCACAATGGCCTTGTTTGGCTGTACCAAAAAGCCAGACACAGTTGAAACGCGGCGCGAGATTGCCATGATCTTGGTCGTATCGATGCCAGTGGTGTACGGCATGATATCGCCACGGGTGCGGATTGCCATAACAACTTCTTCAAGCGCAGTGTTGCCCGCACGTTCTCCTAAGCCGTTGATTGTGCATTCAATTTGGCGCGCGCCGCCAGCCACAGCCGCAAGGCTATTGGCGGTCGCCATGCCCAAATCATTGTGACAATGAGTGGCGAAAATCACATCCTGACCGCCCTCACATTCAGCAATCAAGCGGCGGATCAAATCGGCGCTTTCCTCTGGCGCAGTGTAACCCACGGTATCAGGGACATTTATTGTTGAAGCACCGGCCTTGATCGCGATTTCAACCACGCGCTTGAGATAATCCCATTCTGTGCGTGTGGCGTCCATCGGTGACCACTGCACATTGTCGCATAAGTTGCGGGCATGTGTAACCGTGTCGTGGATACGCTCTGCCATCTCGTCCATTGTCAGATTCGGGATAGCGCGGTGCAAGGGAGAGGTGCCGATGAAGGTGTGAATGCGCGGCTGACCGGCATTTTTCACGGCCTCCCAGCAGCGATCGATGTCTTTGAAGTTGGCGCGGGACAGGCCGCAAATCACAGCATCTTTTGAGCGGCGCGAAATCTCAGCGACGGCATTGAAATCACCTTCCGAGGCGATGGGGAACCCAGCCTCGATGATATCGACGCCCATATCGTCGAGCATTTCCGCAATTTCGAGCTTTTCTTCATGTGTCATGGTAGCGCCGGGAGATTGCTCGCCGTCGCGCAGCGTGGTGTCAAAAATAACGACTTGGTCTTTGGACATGAGTCTGGTCCTTAAATATGGTCTTTGGCGGCGGGTGGTTGCCCGCTGTCGCCGGAATTTGGTTCGCCTTTTGGTTCGATCAAAAGGACGTGGCATTCTTCTACCGCGCGCGGGCGGTGTACGGCTTTGGCTGGGACAACACAAAGCTCACCCGCGCGCACGATAAGAGGCTGTCCTTCGGCGTGGTCCATGAGCATTTCGCCCTTCAAGACAAGAAAGAAATCGTCTGTGTCGTCATGTTTGTGGTACGGGAACTCACCCGAAAACTTCACAACCATAACGTCATTGTCGTTGTAGCTTGCGATAACCTTGGGGTCCCAATGGGTATCAAACAGGCCGAGCTTTTGCGCCAGATTTACGGTGTGCATGATTGGTAACTTTTATGGCTGAGGGTCTTAGCTGAGTTTCGGCGCTGGTCGGTCCTGAGCGGTCGCGCCGAAGGGCACGCTCAGGAGCGGCTAAGAAGAAGGAGCCCAGTTGGGGCGTGGATTAATGCAGCGGTTGCCATGGCGGCAACTATACAAAGCACGGCGCAGTTGAAAAGGGCTTTCTTAGAAAAGCGCGCAAGCGTCTGAATGGGCATCCTCAGCCTCGTTGCGCAACGTTGGTAAATAGTCAAAAGTGACAAGCCTGTTTCCGTCGTCAAACCCGATCCACATTGTTCCTGTATCGGCTTGAATGGCGATCCCTTCTGGATCGCTACCGTATTGGATAAGAGGCACAGTGGCCAAAAGTGTGCCATCGGGGGCGAATTCAAAAAGGCTGTTGGTGCCCTCCCAGTCATCGACAGCGTAAAGAGCGCCCGTGCGCCTATCATACGCGATGCCCTGTGGTTCTGTCATCGGAGGCTGGGTTTGGAACCCGTCTATGGCCCATAGCTCGGTTTTGCCTTGCATGGCCCAGATGCGTGCATTGTCATCTTGCGTGAGCACAATGGAGCCATCTGGCCGCGCAGCCAAGCCCTCAACATCCCAAACATTGGGCCCGAGGCGGTATTTTTCGATCAGTAATACCCCGTCGCGGCTCCGACTCTCAAAACTTCCAAAGCCGTCAGCGATGATCAAACCATCTGGAGTGACTGTGATCGCTTTGGCGGTGAACAGCTCCGTGCGTAGCGTGCGAGTAATCTCGCCAGACGCCCCCATAAAGGCGATCTCTTGGCTTTCATTGGCAATCCAAAGACCACAAAGCGTGGTGTCGAATTCAAGTGAGGATGGCCCACCCATCTCCATCGCGCTACGAAACGTAAGGTCAAGAGCGGCAGCGGGCGTGGAAAAGGCAAAACATAAGAGCAGGAAGCGCATGAAATAACTTTGGGGCGTTTTCCGGTGCTGACAAGTCTTTGGGTACTTTTTGTCCTTTGGTCCGCGGCCTTCCCGCCTCCCTTCTGCGCCTTGCAGGCTTGAACATTCGGTGGCGCGCTGCGCACGAAGGGCTAGTGCGGCTGTTTTGCTCTTTTCGTGGACGCTTACATGGCGGTGGTGCAGTGCTTTTGATGGTTTTTAGAACAACGAGGCTGGCAGATGGGCATTTGGGGTCTAGGTCCAGTGTCATGGAAAATGCTTTAATTATCGGGGCCTCTGGTGGGATCGGCGCTGCGCTTGTTTCGGAACTCAAAGGGCGCGGAGTTGCCGTTACTGGCCTGTCGCGTTCGCATGATGGGCTTGATTTGACGGACCCCAAATCTGTGGATACGGCTTTGTCGAGTATAGGTTTATTTGATGTTGTCCTTGTGACGACTGGCGCTTTGGCGGGCGCCGGACATGGGCCCGAAAAATCTTTGCGGTCATTGAGACCTGAGGCGATGTTGGAACAGTTTCAGATCAATGCTGTTGGGCCTGCGTTGGTTTTGCGACATTTACCTGCGTTGTTGCCGCGGGATCGTGCGGGTTTTGCTGCTGTACTTTCGGCTCGGGTTGGGTCGATAGGTGACAATCGTTTGGGCGGTTGGTACTCCTATCGCGCGGCCAAAGCTGCCTTAAACCAGATGGTTCGTGGCGCATCCATTGAACTGGCGCGTACGCATCGGCAGGCGCGGCTTTTGGCATTGCACCCCGGTACGGTTGAAACAGCTTTTTCCCAAGGGTATTCTGGTCACGACAAGATACGGCCCGCGCAATCCGCAAAAGCGTTGATTGACGTCCTTTTGGCGCGCAACCCAGCGGAAAGTGGCACTTTTTGGGATTGGAAAG
>CALKJA010000082.1 GCA_937995865.1 uncultured Paracoccaceae bacterium
AGCGCCGCCGAAAGATCGCCATACCCCGTAAAGCGGTACTCAAATGATAGCCCAAGCCGCGCGGCACATTCCTTGGCTCTATCGCGAAGGGCAGGGTCATCGACCTGCGCTTGATAAACCAGCTTCGTGTAATTTCCGAAATACATCGGCAAAAGTTCAGGATGCTTGTCGAGCCCCATTGGCACCCAAACAAAGGCGTCAAATTGCTTCACTAGAAAATCCGTTAGATAGAAGGCCGTGATTTCATCATCATGCGCCGCAAAGGCGTCATTGCCCTCAAAGAAACTGTAACAATGCGGCCCCGCGATCATGTCAACGCCCAGCTCTGCACATTTTGCTTCCAAAAGACCGCCCGTTCCGCAGTCGGCGTAGGCGACAAAGATTCGGTCATAGTCCGCGCTATGCTTTGAAACAGCAGTTTCCACCTCGGAAACGATTTGATCAGGATAAAGATGTAACTTTGCAGGCAAACAGGTGAGCGTTAGATGCGACCAACTGTTCAGCCGGATCAAGGCCAGGATTTCGCGCGCTAGCGCACCACAGGCAAGGATCAGAACACGACCCTCTCCAACGCGTAAAAGCCCTTCATGTGTGAGGCTTTGGTCATCCATGATCGGCTCCACAAACACTCGAAAAGATAGGGCTGCACAGTATTCTGCGCAGCACTTCATCTTTCCAAAAATACCTCCGCCGGAGGCATTGATACATTGGCAAAGTTAGCTTGCGGCCATTTGATTGTGCTTTCGCGCAACCCAGTCTTTCGCAGTTTCAACAGCGACCGCCGCGTCCCGGCAATACGCATCGGCTCCAATCGCCTTGCCAAACTCTTCATTTAGCGGCGCTCCGCCCACCAAAACAATGTAATCGTCGCGAATGCCCTTTTCGACCATCGTATCGATTACGACCTTCATATAGGGCATCGTTGTTGTCAGCAGCGCCGACATTCCAAGGATCTCAGGCGTCTCGCTTTCAAGCGCTTCTAGATAGCTCTCGACCGAATTGTTGATGCCAAGATCTACAACCTCGAAACCGGCACCTTCCATCATCATTGAAACGAGATTTTTGCCGATATCATGGATATCACCTTTCACGGTGCCAATAACCATTTTACCAACGCGTGGGGCACCGGTCTCAGCGAGAAGGGGTTTCAGGATTGCCATCCCTCCCTTCATAGCGTTCGCAGCCAAAAGAACCTCGGGAACAAAAAGGATCCCGTCGCGGAAGTCTGCGCCAACGATTGTCATGCCACCAACCAACGCTTTGGTCAGGACATCATAGGGTTGCCAGCCACGTTCCAAGAGGATGTTTACACCCTCTTCGATCTCTTCCCTAAGACCATCGTACAGGTCATCAAACATCTGTTGGACAAGCTCGTCGTCGTCGAGCTCTGACAGAATGATATCGTCTTGGTCATCCGACATTGGCGCGATCCTTCTTGCACGTCAGCGGCGCCCACGTAAGGGCAGTTGTAAAATGTATGCCTGTGAATGGCTTAACAAGGCTGACACGATTGCGACAACCACGCGTTCGGTCGCGACGTATTCAAATGCAGCATAAAGGTAATGAAGGCTTTTAATGTTCACTAATTGTTCTAATTTGAAGTATGAAGAATCGTCAAAAACACGAACCATTTGCCCGAATAGTCGGGCGTGGAGCCGGAAATAATCCCGGCGGTCGCTTCGGCGTTCGTGTGGCTGAGGCTGTTGATGATGGCTGGGGTCTTGATGTCGGGCCGGTATTGCGCACCGAACTTCACCACGAAAAGGCGCGCAAGATCATCTCGCGCAATGCGTCGCCGGATCTTAACTTTGACCGATCTATCAACCCGTATCGTGGCTGTGAGCATGGTTGCATTTACTGTTTCGCCCGGCCCAGCCACGCGTTTTTGGACTTGTCACCAGGGCTTGATTTCGAAACAAAGCTGAGCGTGAAGCCGGACGCAGCAAGGCTATTGGCCAAAGAGCTATCTGTGCCGAGCTACCAAGTGGCGCCGCTTGCGATCGGCACCAACACAGATCCGTATCAGCCCGTTGAGCTGGAGCAGCAAGTGATGAGGGCTTGCCTTGAGGTATTGAGCGATTTCAATCACCCGGTTTTGATTACAACCAAAGGCGCTCTAATCGAACGGGACCTAGACATTTTGGCTGACCTTTCAGAGCGCGGGTTGGCGTCTGTTGGGATTTCCGTCACCACATTGGATGCGAAACTGGCGCGAAAAATGGAACCGCGCGTTCCTTCGCCAGCGCGTCGGCTTAAAACTATTGAACGTTTGTCCGCAGTGGGGGTGCCGGTTCGAGTTTGCGCGTCGCCAATGATCCCGGGACTGACAGATCATGAATTAGAAGCAATTTTGGCGGCGGGCCGTGACCACGGTGCCGTTGCGGCCAGCTGGGTTATGCTTCGGTTGCCCTTTGAGGTTTCAAAGCTGTTTCAAGACTGGCTGGCGCGTGAAGCTCCGGGGCAAGCGGCCAAGGTTATGGCGCGTGTTAGAGAAGCCCATGGGGGCAAAGACTACGATGCGTCTTGGCACAAAAGGATGCGTGGCGAAGGGCTATATGCTCAAATGATGGCGCAGCGTTACCGAGTGGCCGTTAAAAGGCTGGGACTGTCCGATAGTTTGCCCGAATTGCGCTGCGATCTATTTGATGTGCCCGTCCGCATTGGAGACCAGCTTAGCCTATTCTAAACTGAATAGCTCGCTTGGCAGCGCACCAAGCTTTGGATCTAAGCTAGGTTGTCCGGCGCCGTGATCGGCGTGTGCGGGTTGGCGCCTTGCCATCGGTCCCATCACTTTCGGATGAGAACCCGCCAAGTGCTTCACTAATGATCTCAAGCCCGGGTCGATCGCCTTTTAGGCGTGTTTCCAATGCTTCGCGCATTGCGCTTAGGTGTTCCGGGGTTGTCCCGCAGCATCCACCAATCAACGTGGCCCCACAATCGCGCGCAAGGACGGCATAATCTGCCATGAGATCAGGCGTACCATCGTAGTGGATATGCCCATCATGGTATTTGGGTATGCCGGCATTGCCCTTTGCGATGAGCGGGCGTTTGGCTCCTTCGAAACCTAAAACGGTGCGCAGCAAATCTGGTGCGCCGACACCGCAATTGGCCCCGAATGCAATCGGTGGGTTAGGAAGCTTTTCAACCAGACGCGATAGCTCTGGCGCAGTTAAGCCCATCATCGTGCGACCAGCCGTGTCAAAGCTCATTGTTCCGCACCATGGCATTCCAGCAAGCGCAAAACCTTCAGCCGCTGCTTTGTATTCTTCAGCTGCCGAAATCGTTTCGAGCCAGAGCACGTCCGCTCCACCTTCCTTGAGCCCTTCGGCCTGTTCATGAAACATCTCAACGGCGGATTCATGGGTAAGCGAACCCATGGGCACCATGATATCTCCAGTTGGACCAACAGAACCTGCCACAATGACAGTGCGACCAGATGCATCCGCAACCTCTCGCCCTAGTTCTGCAGCAATGCGGCTGAGCTCTCTTACCCGATGCTCTGCACCGTGCAGCTTGAGGCGCGAGGCATTTCCCCCGAACGAATTCGTTAGGAACAGATCGGAGCCCGCATCCACGGCCCCCTTGTAAAGAGCCTTGATGCGGTCCGGGTGTTGTTCATTCCACAACTCTGGCGCGTCGCCACTCTCGAGCCCCATATTGAAGAGGTTGGTGCCGGTGGCGCCATCTGCAAGGACCCAGCCTTGCTGCTCGATAAGATCGGTAAGACGTGCCGCGTTGCCAGACATGAGAACACTCCAAAATGGGGTAGGCCCGCCTACGCGGATTTCCTCCACCTAAGCGGCGCTAAAATCAAAGACCAATTCATAATCTTCATCAAGGTTATGAAACGCGCTTAGGTTTCCGTCATAAGCTGTTCTTTGGCGACAGCCATCAACTCACCCATTTTAGCGCGGATTGTAGTTTCATCGGCTTTGTCGCCCAGATCACCAGAAACCTTGCGGTAGACGTCCTCGTCACCTGCTTCTTCAAAGTCAGATTTGATGACTTCTTTAGCGTAGTCTGCCGCTGCTTCTGCGTCTTTGCCCATTAGGCCCGCGGCCCAAAGGCCCAAAAGCTTATTGCGACGCGCTTCTGCCTTGAACTGCATTTCTGCATCGTGGGCGTATTTGTTCTCGAACGCATCACCGCGGTCATCAAAGCTGCTCATTTGGAAGGTCTCCCGGTTTCCGTGATCTTTGCTCATATATCTGGCGTTTGCTGCGATCCTGCAAGGTGCAGCTTACGCAAATTCGCACGTTGCTGCTGGCCGGGGCTTGGACTAAGAGAGGCGCACGGGCGAAACCCCAACAGTTGGGGCAGCTAGGAGAGACAACATGGCACGCGGCAAAAAGCTCTATGAGGGCAAGGCCAAGGTCCTTTATCAGGGCCCCGAACCGGGAACGCTGATCCAGTACTTCAAGGACGATGCCACTGCGTTTAACGCAGAAAAAAAAGACGTGATTGAGGGCAAAGGCGTGTTGAATAACCGCTTGTCTGAGTATTTCATGACCGGACTAAACGCCGTGGGCGTGCCAACCCATTTCATTCGTGCACTCAACATGCGTGAACAGCTCGTGCGTCAGGCTGAAATTATTCCATTGGAAGTGATCGTGCGGAACTACGCCGCCGGCACGCTGGCAAAAAGGCTTGGTCTTGAAGAAGGGGTAGCACTCCCAAGACCCATTATCGAATTTTGCTACAAGGATGACAGCTTGGGCGATCCGCTGGTTGCCGAAGAGCATATCATCGCGTTTGGCTGGGCTTCGCAACAAGATTTAGACGATATGGTTGCTTTGGCGCTGCGCGTGAATGACTTCCTGAGCGGGGTCATGTATGGCGTGGGTATTCGCGTTGCGGATTTCAAAATCGAGATTGGGCGCGTTTGGGACAATGATTTCCAGCGTTTGATCGTGGCCGATGAGATCAGCCCGGACAGCTGCCGCTTGTGGGACATTAAGACTGGCGAAAAGCTGGACAAAGATGTGTTTCGCCGTGATCTTGGGTCCCTGACTGAAGCGTATACTGAAGTTGCGCGGCGGCTTGGTGTCTTGCCAACGAACGCGCCACAGATGGGCAAGCCGACACTTGTAAATTAGGCGTTGGAGTTTTGAGTATTTTTGGAACAATGAGGGGGCCGCGATGCGCGCTGTTGTGACCGTCAATCTAAAGAATGGGGTTCTTGATCCCCAAGGCGAAGCGATCAAGACGGCGCTGGGCTCGATGGGGTTTGGCGGCGTCGAAGGTGTTCGGCAAGGCAAGATCATCGAGTTGGATCTTGCGGATGGCACCAGCGAAGCTGAGGTCACTGAGATGTGCGAGAAGCTTTTGGCCAACACTGTAATTGAGAGTTACAGCGTTCAGGTCACCTGACCATTCCCAGTACTATCGCCGTATTTGTCATTTTGTATCGAAGCCTTTGTGATGT
>CALKJA010000083.1 GCA_937995865.1 uncultured Paracoccaceae bacterium
GGCAGTTCACCACTGCCAAGGGCAGTAGTACTAGGAACCTAACAAAGACCTAACCATTGTCGCGATCGCTTCGAATACCTCTGGATAGAAGACTTCTAAGTAAAACAATACGATTGCGAAGTTTCTAAAAGCAGCCCAGAGGAGATCCTTTAGCGCTTTCAGAAACGGCCTTTTTGGTGGGGAGGATGTGTCAAGCATTGCTGCCTCCTGGTGGAGACCGGCAATGGTTCGTCACTCGACGGTATGGTTTCGAATACCGCCTTCGCGGAAAAGGGTCTTCCTCTTCCGAATCGCCGTCGGCCTCAGGCCTGACTGGCGTGTCTACTTGGTTTCCGTACATCTTGAGAATTCCTTTCGTAAGGTGTTACAAGTGGCGTTTTTATACTGCTAATGGCCAAAATGCAAAACTAAGCAGGAAAGCTATGGGCTTCAAAAAAGGCGCATAAGGCCTTGTATGATCCTCCCGCCGTCTCAAAAACGCCTCGCAATCCGCGACGAGTTCCCCCTACCTCAAAGGCTCCAAGACCGCATCGGTAGATTGGCAATCGCGGCGGACGTCGGCACCGCAGGGGCGGGGGACAAGGCCTTTGGTCAGGCAGATGCGGGCCTCTTGGATGTGGCCGTCGCGGCAGGTGATGGTGATCATATCCGCCGTGAGATCCGGGTTGGATTGCAGGAATGCGTCTTCGATCACTTTGGCCGAAATCTCGAACCGGCGGTCCAACTTGCGCAGAACCGGCGGGCGGGTGATCTGTTCGTAGGCAAAGCGGGATTGTGAGTAATAGTCGCTTGCCGATCCGCCCGCGCAGGTGCCGTGCTTGTTCCATTGGTGCCAAGCCAGCCCGCTGGACCCCATGATATCGGCCATGTCAGCGGTCATCGCGCGGGAAGGGTTGCGTTCGATGGTGGGGCAATAGGACGGCCAGCCTCTTTCGTATTGCGGCCACAGCCCATGCAGCGACCAGCCCAGATCGCGGCTGCATTGCTCCGCCCCGCGCGCATCGCCCTCAAGCGCGCACCAGTTGGGCGACCATGACAGCGCCATCACGTAATAATCGAACGCGCCGGATTTCTCCCCGCGTGCCCAGAGGGGCAGGGCCAACAGGCACAGTATAGCAGCAATCATCACACGCATTTGGGGGCTTTCCCTTTTTGGTCCGTTTCCTTATATCCCACTCAAGTTCCCCGACAAGCGAACCTGTTCCGGCCAGACCGGGACCACCCAATCCGGGTGACGGGGAAGGCGTATTCAACGTGGAGGCACGACATGTCCGGCAAACCCATTATGGCCAAGGCAACCGCCGTTTGGCTGGTGGACAACACCACCATCAGTTTTAAGCAAATTGCAGATTTCGTTGAGCTGCACGAATTGGAAGTGCAGGGCATCGCGGATGGGGATGTGGCGACGGGCGTCAAAGGGTTTGATCCTGTTGCCAACAACCAGCTGGACCAAGAGCAAATCGATCTTGCTGAGAAGAGCCCCACGCATAAGCTCAAGCTTAAGTATTACTCGGCTGCTCAAGGCGAAGAGAAACGCCGCGGTCCGCGCTATACTCCGCTGTCCAAACGGCAGGATCGCCCGGCTTCAATCCTATGGTTGGTGAAGTTCCACCCGGAACTCGCAGACAGCCAGATTTCTAAGCTTGTGGGTACCACAAAGCCGACCATTCAAGCGATCCGCGAGCGCACGCATTGGAATATCTCTAACATTCAGCCGATTGATCCCGTGGCGCTGGGCCTGTGTAAGCAGACCGAACTGGACGCGGCCGTTCAGAAAGCCAATGCCAAGAAGGCTGCTGAAGGCACCGCGATGTCTGATGATGAGCGTCGCAAGCTGGTCAGCACTGAGCAAAGCCTTGATATGGATGCAGAGCCCAAGATCCCAACAGCGATCAGCGGTCTGGAGACATTCACCCTCTCCGGCACCGATGATGAGGATGAAGACAAGGACACAGGCCCACTTGACGCGGACAGCCTGTTCAACCTGCCGGATGATCCGGTTGAAGATGCGGACGACGATTAAGGATCGTCGCCATTCGGTATTTACCGTTCTGAACCAAGTATGATGAAAATGCCGCTCCTCACCCGGGCGGTATTTTTCATAAGTTTTGGACGGCTGTCGTTCAGACTTTTGTGATTGGTTCGTTGCCCATGGATTTGCCAAGGGGCCATGCGGCGCTCAGCATTTGAGAGATGCCATTCTTGGCGCAGGGTTGATCGGATCCGCCGCAGCAACCTTGCAGATCCCATATGACCAAGGTGGTGAAGAGGATAAGCCGGGGTGATCGTCACGCCACCCAAGAAACATGTGCGACCGCCGCACGGGCGGGAATTGCGTCCTACCAATGCAATTCCTGAGCTAGTGCGGGCTGGACAATCAGATTGTCTTTGCCGGCTTTGCGGCAAACGAGGAGGTTAATCTCGTTTTGAGCTCCCCGACACCCACAATCCAAGGTGAGCTTTCAGCGTTGGACCGGGGTCAGGTTTGCTCTTAAAACGCCTTCCGTGCGCGGAGCGCGGCAGAGATGGTGCCGTCGTCCAGATAGTCCAGCTCCCCGCCAATAGGTACGCCTTGGGCCAGTGATGTTACCGTGATGCCGGGCAGCATATCCGCGATGTAATGGGCTGTGGTTTGCCCATCGACCGTTGCAGGCAGCGCAAGTATGACTTCAGTTACGGCCTCGTCTTGCATCCGGTCGACCAGCTTGGGGATGCGAAGCTCTTCTGGGCCAATGGCATCGAGTGCCGATAAAGTGCCGCCCAATACGTGATACCGGCCTCGGAACACGCCGGCGCGTTCCATCGCCCAAAGATCAGCGACATCCTCGACCACGCAAATCTCGCCCGTGGCCCGTTTGGGATTAGCGCAGATAGCGCATTGATCGCCGGTGCCGATATTGCCGCAAGTCAGGCATTCGCGCGCTGTGGTGGCAACTTCGCCCATTGCCTCAGCCAAGGGCTTAAGAAGCTTGCCGCGTTTCTTGACCAGATGCAGCGCTGCCCGACGCGCAGAGCGGGGACCAAGCCCCGGCAATCGCGCCATCAGGTCAATCAGCGTCTCCAGCGCATCCAGATCATCGGCCATGCTCTTGATCGCTTTAGAAGGGCAGCTTCATATCTGCCGGCAAACCCATGCTTTCGCTCAGCTTGCCCATCTCATCTTGGGTTTTTGCGCCGGCCTTTTGCTGCGCGTCTTTGATCGCAGCAAGGATCAGATCTTCGACAACTTCTTTTTCGTTGGGATCGAAAATCGAGGGATCGATATCAAGCGCTGTCAGCTCGCCTTTGGCGGTGGCTGTTGCCTTAACCAATCCTGCGCCGCTTTCGCCAACGATGGTCATGGAGGCAAGGTCCTCCTGAAGCTGGGCCATCTTGCCCTGCATCTCTTGCGCCTTTTTCATCATCCCGGCCATATCGCCAAGTTGGCCTAGTCCCTTAAGCATATCTGTCTCTCCCAATTGAAGGTTGTCTCCGTCATGCCAACTGGGCGGCCACTTGGCAAGCATCGTGCACGCGGAACAGTTTGCGCCATTGACGGGCTACAGCCGGAAAAGTTGACAGCTGTCAACTTCGGGTCACAGCGGTGCGGTCTGCATCAGAACCTGTGTTGAGAACCCTTCAGAAGCAAAGAAGGCCTGCCCGGTCGTGTTGGCTGCATAGGTGGTGAGCTTGAGCCCAGAGCACCCCGTTTTTTTCGCCTCAACGCGGGCGGCCTGCATCAATCTGTGTGCGTGACCTTGGCGCTGATGGGTGCGGGTCACACCGATATTATCGATCATCAGAACGCGCTGATTTGGCCGGAAAAGGCTGCTTGAGCGGATCTCAAGCGTGGCCGTGAGATACCCGGCGGCCGCACCATCGGCCTGCGCGATCCAACCGAAATGGTCTGGTTCATTCAAGAAGTCTATGAAATGTGCGGTAAGGGCGCCCATGTCGATGCGGGCGCGAAACTCCTGCGGGTAGGTTGCGGCATGCCAGTCTTGCACCTCGTGACACAGCATTGCCAGCGCTGGCGCGTCCGAGCCCGTAGCCTTTCGCAGATCAACTTTCGTCAAAGGGATCCCATTCCTCGTCCACCTCTGGAAGTGCCTCGACCTGTGCTTTGGCCGCGATTGCTTCTGGCGTGCGGATATTGATGATCTTTGCCGCCGGAAAAGCTTCAAGCACGGCTTGTACCATCGGATGGGCCCGAGCCTCTGCGCGCAGCGCGTCGTCGGCGGCATCCTTGACCTCGGCAATCGTGGGTGCGCCACCCTCGCTTTCGATCATGATCGCCCAGCGGTTCCCGGTCCAAGCTTGCAGGCGCTCACCCAGCCGTTGAGCCAGATTTGCGGGCGCTTTGTCGGCTGGCTCAAAGGTAATCCTGCCTGGGGCGTAAGAGATCAGACGCAAGCCGGTTTCAACCTCAACCAACAGTTTCACATCGCGGTGCTTGCGGATCAGTTCAACGATATCTTCGAAGCGGGCGTAGTGTTCTAACCCGGGTGTTGGTGCTGCGGCCGTAGCTGGGGCCGCTCCGCCACCCGATGACCCAACAGCGCGGGGTGCAAGAGCTGTAGTCGTGCCTGAATGTGGGGCTTTAGCGTGTGCCGTATGGCCACTGCCACCGGGCTGAGAGGCAGGACCGCCGCCCGCTGGCATCGGTGGGGGGGGCGTGTCTTTGAGCTTGCGGATCAGATCTTCGGGCGTAGGGAGTTCCGCTACATGCGTCAGCCGGATGATCGCCATTTCGGCGGCCATCATCGCATTGGGGCTTTGAGCCACCTCATCCAAGGCAGTCAACAACATCTGCCATTGCCGCGACAGCGGCCGCATCGAAAGCGCCTCTGCCATGCTCAGCCCGCGCGCGCGTTCATCTGGGCTGATTGTGGGATCTTCAGCGGCGTCAGGAGTGATCTTGATCACTGAAATCCAGTGGGTGATTTCGGCCAGATCGCGCAGAACAGCCATTGGATCCGCGCCATCAGCATATTGCGCGCTGATCTCTGTGAGAGCGCCAGCCGCATCGCCGCGCATGATGAGATCAAACAGATCAAGCACGCGACCCCGGTCCGCTAGGCCCAGCATAGCGCGGACTTGGTCAGCGGTTGTTTCGCCTGCACCGTGGCTGATCGCCTGATCAAGAAGCGAGGTCGCATCCCGCGCAGACCCTTCGGCGGCCCGCGTGATCAAGGCCAGCGCATCATCGGCAATTTGAGCATTCTCAGCCGTCGCGATTCTTTGGAGTAAGCTGATCATGTCCTCAGGCTCAATCCGGCGCAGGTCAAAACGCTGGCACCGCGAAAGAACAGTGACTGGTACTTTGCGAATCTCAGTGGTCGCAAAGATGAATTTGACGTGGGCGGGCGGCTCTTCCAGCGTTTTGAGCAGCGCATTAAATGCGCCCGTTGAAAGCATGTGCACCTCGTCAATGATATAGACTTTGTACCGCGCAGAGGCGGCGCGGTAGTGCACAGAATCAATGATTTCGCGGATGTTGGCGACGCCGGTATTGGATGCCGCGTCCATCTCCATGACATCCACATGCCGGCCTTCCATGATCGCGGTGCAATGCTCACAAACGCCGCATGGTTCGGTGGTGGGGCCGCCTTTGCCATCAGGGCCAATGCAATTCATGCCTTTGGCAATGATGCGCGCGGTGGTCGTTTTGCCGGTGCCGCGAATGCCTGTCATCACAAAGGCTTGCGCGATACGGTCCGCTTCAAACGCGTTCTTAAGCGTGCGCACCATCGCCTCTTGGCCAACAAGATCGGCAAAGGTCTCTGGCCGGTATTTCCGGGCGAGAACTTGGTACGCCGTGTTCGAACCAGTGTTAGAATCGGCGTTTGAATCTGGGGCTGATCCGGACGGATCCGAGGAGGTGCTTTGCTCTGACATGGCCGAAACCTAGCGCCCGTCCGGCACAAGCGCCAGAGCATGCATCAGCGTCAGAGATGATTTCGGCAGCTCCCGGCCTGAAGACTGGCGCAAACGCCCGGTTGAAGATCGATTCTCGCGACGTGGGATGAGGGTGAGAGGCTGGACAGCGACCCATGTGGGGCTCGTTGCGGCTGCTTCCTTCCGGACCTGACCGGGTTGGCGAGGCACACGCCCGCGCCAACCTCTCAATCGGTCATGTAAAGGTGCGGCCGCTGCGGTGCAAGACCCGCTAAAAAGACAGTTGGAAATTCATGAACCCGTCCGGACGGGGACCAAGGGCACGGATTGAACCTTTGGCAAGGGAAGGCAAATGGCGTGCAGCGCGTGGCGTGGATGTAAAGATTGCGCTGGTTCCCGTGGGCGCAGTGAGGTTCCAACCCAATCCTGAGTTCGGATCTGAACCAGTTCCGGCGATCTGGGCAATTTGCCCTTGCTCTTTGATATACTGCTCCACTGCCTCTGCGTAGCGCAGCCCGGATCGCCTAAAGGAGCAGGGCTCCGCGCCCTTTTGGCCTTCTTGCGTAAACCCGCCACCGCCCCGTGCACGATACGTGGTCGTGACAAGTTGAAAGGGGGCGCACGGGTCAACCGGCGCGCCGTTATGCGACAGCCCAATTATCCGTTGTCCGGCTGCGGCGGTTAGATCGATTTGATATTTCAGCGCGGGGATGCAATCGAAATTATAACCTGGATAGGCCTCGTTCATAAGGTTTTGCTGCCGCTGCCAAGGTAGCACGCGGTGAAAGCACAGGGCAGTGTGTTCCAACCACTCCTTGATCTGGGCTCCCGTCCTTGGCAGCACGCACAGCTTATCGTGAAAGGGGTATAGGTCCGCGATGTGGCGCGCCTGAAGGGGGCCAGCTTGGATATCTGTATAATGCGCAGCACCGCCCCGGCCGCCGCATTTAAATGGCGCAACCGCAGCAATCAGCGGCCCACCGTCCGGGTCTGCAAGCGGCGCCGCTTGGGAAATAGTTGCGTCTGACAAGAGCGACAGCGCCGAGCACGGCGCAATTTGCGCAAACCATGTCGTCAACGGTTGGGGTGTTGTTCCAATCACGGTGCGTGCCTTTTTCAGCGTCGCAATGTGTGATGGTCGCAAAATGTCTTCGACCCGGCTCTGAAGCGGGCTGCTTGGTGGGTCTGTCAAATATGGGGCGGGGATGCCGGGGTGAAGCACCGCCAGCGAGGACGCCACGCGCCACGCGCCTGCCTCATCACAGGTCAATGACAGGTCGATTTGGCCAAGATGGCTGCCCCAAAAGCCGGGCAGCACAAGCGGCGCCTCACCGGGAGGCGGGGTCCGCGGACCCTCTGGGATGATTTCATGGGTGTGGCCTGCAATCACAGCGTCAACGCCCGGAAGGCGCGCCACGGCGGCGCTGACATTTTCGTCCATTAGCTGAGGGGCGCTGCTTGTGTCTTCTGCAAATCCCGAATGGCTGAGAACAACAACAAGATCGGCCCCACCCGCTCGCATCACTGGAACCGTTTTGGCGACGGTTTCAAGGATGTCACGGGCTTCAATTGCGCCTTTTAGCTCGGCATTTCCCCAACTCACGGTTTGCGGTGGGGCGACGCCCATTACACCAATACAGATTGGCTGTGTTTCATCGCCCAAGGATAAGTTGCGCGTGAGTAGCGCAAATGGTTGCCCAATGGGTGCGTTGGGCTGGACGCGTTTGTCGATCAAATTCGCACAGAGCACGGGCATCTGAGCCTGTGTGGACACTTGGTCGAAATGATCTAACCCAAAATCGAAGTCGTGGTTCCCAAGTGCGATGGCGTCATACCCCAAATCTAAAAGCACATCGGGCAGCGGGTGTGTTTCGCCGGTTTTTGCAAGCGTTTCGGCCACTGGTGTTCCTTGCAGGATATCGCCATTGTCGAACAACAGCGTCTCGCCACCCATGTTACGGCAGTCAGCGCGGAGTCTTTCGATCACGGGAATCAAGCGGGTTAACCCAACAGCATCGCTTGGGGCATCCAGCCAATAGTCATAGCCCAGCAACTGCATGTGCAGATCCGTGGTTGCCAAAATGCGAAGCAACGCCGTCCGCTGAGGTTTCGAATTTTGGCTCGCAGCGAAGGCCATTTGGCAACCATTCCAATTCTTTTCGTGATGCAACCTAAGCGGGAATATGCAGGAATGTCAGCCCCTTATCTTGCGGTTTCCGCAAGTTTTTCGATTTGCGGGCGCCGGGGTTTGCTTGCCGTGGACGCCCCGCCGTGGCAAATCCGGATCGCACCAGCACAGAGAGAGAGGAGACTCCATGCGCCATGCAGAGACAGTGACGTTCGGGGGGGCTGCGCTGGACCGTGCAGCGGAGTTGCGAGGGGAACCGATCCTCCTGCAAGGTGAGGCGATCGTTTTGTGGCGGGGGAAACCTGCAGTTTTGGAAGACGGGGGCGCGCTGTTAAGGATCTCGCGTGATCACGAGATTGCTTCGATTTGCCCGCCGCCAATCCTGCTTGGGCGCAACGATGACGGTTCGGTGATTGAAGCGTTAGATTTGTCGGCTTGGGAGCCAGAGGGGCAAGATGCCGCCGAGCTCTTCACTTTTCTGGATCCATCGTTGCAAGCGCACCCTGCATTACCCGGTGCGGTTTTTGCAGAGTTGCGCGGCATCATGGTCCAGCTTAGCCCGCGCGATGCGGAACTTGCTGCTACAGCACGTGGGCTAATGGAATGGCATCGAGCTCATGGGTTTTGCGCAAATTGTGGTGCGAAATCTGAACCGGCACAGCGTGGCTGGCAACGCGATTGCCCGGCCTGTGGGCGCCATCACTTCCCGCGCACGGACCCTGTGGTCATCATGCTTGTCCTGCGCGGCAATTCTGTTTTGCTGGGCCGGTCGCCCGGTTGGCCTGAGGGGATGTTTTCACTCCTTGCTGGCTTTGTGGAACCGGGTGAGACGCTAGAAGCCGCCGTCCGGCGCGAAGTTTTTGAAGAGGCGGGCATCAAGATTGGAGCGGTCGATTATCTCGCCTCTCAACCGTGGCCGTTTCCCGCATCACTGATGTTCGGGTGCAGTGCAGAAGCCGTAAGTGATGAAATTACAATCGACCCGAATGAGATTGAATCGGCGCGTTGGGTCACGCGTGAAGACATGGTTGAGGCTATGGCAGGGCGGCATCCGGAAATCAAAGCAGCAAGAAAAGGGGCAATCGCGCATTTTCTTCTGGAAAATTGGCTGGCCGACACGCTCGATTAACCCTAAATGTTGTAGAATAAGTCAAAAAGGCGCGTGGGTGCGGCGACATGATGTGTTATGATGCCCGAAATTTGAATGAGGCCGGCAATGAAATTTTCGACGCGCGAGGACATGGATCTCCCAATTGAGGTTGTGTTTGAGGGAATTTCAAATTTCAAAAGCTTTGAACGCAAGGCGTTGCGGCGTGGGGCTGAAGTCAACCGTACAGATCCAGAAGCCGGGCAAGGGCTTGGCACGGTTTGGGAGCTGAGTTTTCAATTTCGCGGCAAAAAGCGTGAAACAATAGCCGAAGTCAGCCGCTTCGACGTTCCTGAACACCTTGCAGTGACATACAAGAGTGGCGGCATGATTGGTGCGGTGAATGTGTCGCTCGTTTCTTTGTCCAAACAGAAAACGCGCATGATGGTGGCGCTTGAGCTAGCGCCGACCAACCTGTCTTCTCGACTTTTGGTGCAGTCGCTCAAGCTGGCAAAAGGATCGCTGACAAAACGGTTCAAAGGCGCGGTGAATGACTTCGCAACAACCCTAGAGCGTGACCGGGGCCAACCAAAGATGCGCCCCGGCAAAGTGGCCGCCAGTTAGCGTATGCGCCGCTTGTCGGCAGGGTAGGTGCCCAATACCTTTAGGTAATCCGTAAAAAAGGCCAGCTCTTCGAGAGCCAACTTAAGGTTCGGATCGCGTGGGTGACCTTCAACATCGGCATAGAACTGCGTCGCGGTGAAATGCCCACCCACCATATAGCTTTCCAGCTTTGTCATGTTGATTCCATTGGTCGCGAAACCGCCCATCGCCTTGTAAAGCGCGGCTGGGATGTTGCGCACTTGAAAGACAAACGTTGTGATCATTGTGTCTGCCCGGTTTGTCATATCGGCATACGGCGCCATCAGCAGGAACCGCGTGGTATTGTTCGCTTCGTTTTCAATTCTCTCGGCAAGTGTGTCCAGCTCATAGATCTCACCCGCGAGGCGGCTGGCCAGGGCGGCTTTGGTCTTGTGACCCTGCTTCGCCACATCGGCCGCGGCACGCGCGTTGTCGGTTGAGACACGCGGCTTTATGTCATGCGCTTTCAAGAAGTCCGAGCATTGAGGCAGAATCACAAGGTGCCCATGCGCTTCCTCGATATCTTCAAGCTGCGCACCAGGCACACCAAGAAGCGAAATTTCCACCCTCACAAAGGTTTCAGCGATAATGTGAAGCCCGCTGGCAGGAAGCAAGCGATGGATATCGGCCACGCGGCCATAGGTTGTATTTTCCACTGGCACGACCGCCAATTCCGCCGCGCCTTCGTTCACCGCAGTCATGACACTTTCAAATGTATCGCAGGGCAAAGGCGTGTGATCGGGACGCAAGCTAAGGCAAGCTTCGTGCCCATAGGCGCCAAGTTCCCCCTGAAAGGCGATGTGTTTTGCCATGAAACGTGCTCCTTTTGACGCTGCCACTTCGTGAGGCAGGGCGTTTGGTCGCGGCCTTACACCTTGCAGAGCGTGTCGGGAAGGGATTAGACCCCGACCAACATTTGTATACGACGGGACGCGACACGATGGACACGATGTTAGCCACGAAAATCACAGCCGCCTTGTGCACCGCGATGCTGGTCTATCTTTTGGGCAGCTGGGCTGCGGATGAAATGTATTCGATGGGTCACCACGGTGATGACCATCATCAGGCCTATTCCATTGAGGTTGAAAGCAACGACGAAGCAGACGTCGCCGAAGGTCCGACCTTTGAAGAGCTTTATGCCACCGCAGACGTTGGCAAGGGCGAGCGTGTGTTCGGCAAATGCCGTGCGTGCCACAAGCTTGAGCAAGGTGCGAACGGGACTGGCCCTTATCTTTATGGTCTTGTTGGCCGCGATGTGGCTGCGGCCGAAGGCTATGGCTTTTCTGGTTCGCTTGTTGCGGTTGCCGATGTGTGGACCCCTGAGAACCTAGACGGGTTCCTTGAAAGCCCTCGCTCTTACGCGCCGGGCACATCGATGGGTTTTGCTGGTCTGCCAAAGGCCGAAGACCGGGCAAACCTGATTGCCTATTTGGCCACGATTGGCGGCTGATCCAAATAAACGACCCGATCAGAGGCGGCAGCATGCAAGTGCTTGCCGCCTTTTTTGTATCCGCCGACATGCCGAGTTTGGGTGGGGATCATAACAAACCGGTCAATTTACAGTCAGCTAGGGCAATCAGCCATTGAATGTTCGACATCTGAGAAATTACGTTATTTTGTGTCACGAGCCATTGTTGAAACAAAAAGAGGTTAGCCATCCCATGCGCAATCAGGATCGCTTAAAGCAAAGCCGGGCCATTGCGGCCTCTCAAGAACACGCACAAACCGCGTGGAAATGGGCGCTGGGTGGCGCAGTTGGTCTCAGTTTGATTGCAGCGGGATCCCTGGTACGGGCAGAAAGCCACGAGGTCACCACGGTGTCCCACGGCTACAGCTTCTTTGGTGATCTCAAATATGGACCGGATTTCGAGCATCTCAACTATGTAAACCCGGACGCCCCAAAGGGCGGCGAGATCAGCATTGCGACCCGCGGCACGTTTGACAGCTTCAACCCCTACACGCTCAAGGGCAACAATGCCGCTCTGTCCAATATCGGAGATGAGGATATCATCACCTCCTTTGCGGACGATCCTACGGCGATCTACTGCTTTTTGTGCGAAACGATGGAATACCCCGAAGATCTAAGCTGGGTGCGCTTTCATCTGCGCCCAGAGGTCAAATTCTCGGACGGGACACCAATGGTTGCGCAGGACGTAGAGTTCGCGTTTAACGAATTCATGGCGAACGGGCTTGCAAGCTTCCGCAATGCATTTGGCAGCTTTATCGACAGCGTCGAAGTGATCGACGATCACACGATCCAGTACAATTTCAACGCTGATAGCCCTGCGCGGGATCGGATTGGGCTGGCGGGCATCATTGGGCCCTTGCACCGCGGGTGGTACGCTGAAAACGAAACGACCATCGGAGACACCCGCAACGAGCCGCATCCCGGCACCGGGCCTTACGTGTTGGAAAGCTTCGATTACTCACGCAATCTCGTTTATGCGCGCAATCCCGATTACTGGGGCAATGATCTGAATATCAGCCAAGGGCGCAACAATTTCGATCGCATCCGTGTGGAATATTTTGGGGATGCAACAGCCGCCCTCGAGGCATTTAAGGCGGGCGTCTATTCGTTCCGGGTTGAGAATACGTCGCGGATTTGGGCAACGGGGTATGATTTCCCGGCCATCGAAGACGGGTTTGTAAAGCGCGAGGAGTTGGATGACGGCTCGCTTGGGCGCATGCAATCCTTCATCTTCAACCTGCGCCGGGAAAAGTTCCAAGACATTCGCGTGCGCGAAGCCGTACGGCTGATGTTCAACTTCAATTGGTCCAACGAATCCCTGTTTTTCGGCCTATATGAACGGCCCAGCTCCTTTTGGGAGTTCTCGGAGAACGCAAGCTCGGGCCTCCCAAGCGAGGGCGAATTGGCGCTCCTACAGCCGCTTGTCGATGAAGGTCTTTTGGATGCGTCTATCTTAACCGAAGAGGCCGTCTTGGCGCCAACCTCTGGGGCGCGTCAGTTGGATCGTGGCAATGCGCGCGCCGCTCAGGCGTTGTTGGACGAAGCGGGTTGGTTGGTGAATGACAGCACCGGCTTCCGGGAGAAAGACGGCGTGCCGCTCACCATTGGGTTTCTTGAAAGTTCACCGTCGTTTGACCGGGTGATCAACCCTTATGTCGAAAACCTGCGCGCCATCGGGATCGATGCCAAGCTTGAGCGCGTGGACCCCGCGCAAGAAACTGAACGCTCGCGTAGCTTTGATTTTGATATGACAACGATGGGCTTTTCGTTGGGTTATGAGCCATCGACCGGTTTGCAACAGTGGTTCAACTCCGACCTGCGCGATGACACGTCCCGCAACCTTGCCGGTGTTGCGGATCCCGCAATCGATTCTCTTGTGGATACGGTCGTTGCGGCAGAGACCACCGAAGATCTGGTGGTTTCGGTCAAGGCATTGGACCGCGCGTTGCGGGCCCTGAAGTTCAACGTCCCGCAATGGCAGAACACGAAGCACTGGGTCGCGTATTGGGATCAGTATGATTACCCCAAACCGCTGCCTCCACTGGCGCTCGGCCATCTGGATTTCTGGTGGTATGATGCGGACAAGGCGCAAGCCCTTAAAGACGCAGGCGCGCTTTAACCGCTTATGTCAGCCTATATCCTCAGACGTCTTTTGCTGGTAATCCCGACTCTGTTCGGGGTGATGCTGATCAACTTTGCCTTGGTGCAATTCGTACCGGGCGGTCCCGTTGAACAGGTGCTTGCCCAGTTAGAGGGCGAAGGTGATGTGCTAGCCGGGTTCACAGGCAATGACGATCCGATCGATGCAGGCCAAGAAAGCGAATACGCCGGTTCCCGCGGACTGCCACAGGAGTATATCGACGAGCTGGAACGCGAGTTTGGGCTGGATAAGCCGCCTTTTGAGCGCTTCGTCCTGATGATGGGCAATTACCTGCGTCTTGATTTCGGCGAAAGCTATTTTCGCGATATCTCAGTGGTGGATCTGGTGCTGGAAAAGATGCCAGTCTCAATCTCTTTGGGGCTTTGGTCGGTCCTGCTGATTTATTTGGTGTCGATTCCGCTGGGCATCAAAAAGGCAGTCAAAGACGGCACGCCTTTTGACACTTGGACCTCAGGCGCGATCATCATCGGCTATGCGATCCCGGGCTTCCTGTTTGCGGTGCTGTTGATCGTTCTGTTCGCCGGTGGCTCCTATTGGCAGATCTTCCCGCTCCGAGGGCTAACGTCGGATAATTGGGAGGACATGGGCGCGCTGGCCAAAGTGGGGGATTACTTCTGGCACATCACGCTGCCGGTTATCGCCTCGTCGATCTCGGGCTTTGCCACGCTAACACTTTTGACCAAGAATTCGTTTTTGGATGAGATCAACAAGCAATATGTGATCACCGCCAAAGCCAAGGGCCTGAGCGAGCGTAAAGTGCTGTATGGTCATGTGTTCCGCAACGCGATGCTTATTGTGATTTCGGGCTTTCCGGCGCTGTTTATCGGGATCTTCTTTGGCGCGTCCCTGATTATTGAGACGCTGTTTTCGCTTGATGGTCTTGGGCGGCTTGGGTTTGAGGCCGCGCTTGAGCGTGACTACCCGGTGATTTTCGGTACGCTCTTTGCCTTTGGGCTTGTTGGTCTCGTTGTCGGTATCGTTTCGGACCTGATGTATGTGCTTGTCGACCCTCGCATCGATTTCGAGCGGAGGGGCTAGAGCATGTCACCCATCAACAAACGCCGCTGGCAGAACTTTCGCGGAAATCGGCGGGCGTACTGGTCTCTTTTGATTTTTCTCGTTCTGTTTGGCTTGTCGCTTTGTGCGGAGTTTCTGGCCAATAACAAACCGATCATGGTGAACTACCGCGGCGATATCCGTATGCCGGTCTTTTCCTTTTATTCTGAAAAATCCTATGGCGGGGATTTCGCGACCGAGGCGGTCTACAAAGACCCTGAGGTTGCCTGCCTGATCCTTTCGGGCGGCGTGGCGGATGATTGCTTTGACGATCCCGACGGGACGCTTGAGTTAATCGAAGCCGGGGCTTACGAGCACCCGGATTTCCAGAAAGGCTGGGCGATCTGGCCCCCGATCCGTAACTCTTACAACAATTCCGTGGACCGCCCCGGCGCGGCACCGCTGCCGCCCTCGTCTGAGAATTGGTTGGGCACGGATGATACCAAGCGCGATGTGATGGCGCGGGTGATCTATGGCTTCCGATTGTCGATCGTCTTTACTCTGATCGTGACCTCTGTCGCCTCTGTCATTGGGGTGATCGCAGGTGCGGTGCAGGGGTATTTCGGGGGCTGGGTAGATCTGGGTTTTCAGCGCTTCCTTGAGATATTCTCGGCTGTGCCGTCGCTATATATCATCATTATTCTCTTCGCGATTTTGGGGCGAAGTTTCTGGCTGCTTGTCGCATTGAGTATCTTCTTTGGGTGGCCCGCACTGACGGGCGTTGTGCGCGCCGAATTCTTGCGGGCGCGCAACCTTGAATACGTCCGTGCGGCACAGTCTTTGGGGGTCAGTAACTGGACGATCATGTTCCGGCATATGCTGCCCAATGCAATGGTCGCGACGCTGACCATGCTGCCCTTTATCGTGACGGGTACGATTGGCGCCTTGGCCTCGCTTGATTTTCTGGGTTTCGGGCTGCCGTCTTCTGCGCCTTCCCTTGGCGAGTTGACGTTGCAGGCCAAGCAAAACCTGCAAGCGCCGTGGCTTGGTTTTACAGCCTTCTTTACCTTCGCAATCATGCTGTCGCTTTTGGTGTTCATCTTTGAAGGCGTCCGCGATGCATTTGATCCGCGTAAAGTGTTTGTGCCGGGTGGCGCGGTAACGGAGGCCGCTGAGCAAGAAGATCAAACAGCAGCCACCACGGCCGGGGGCAGGGCATGACTAAAACGCTTGATGTTCAAGATTTGCGCGTGTCCTTCGGAGCGACACAGGCCGTGCGCGGTGTGTCTTTCCATGTCAACAAAGGTGAGACCGTTGCGCTGGTTGGGGAGTCTGGCTCTGGGAAATCGGTGACTGCGCTTTCCACCGTGCAGCTGCTCGGTGATACGGCGCGTGTTGAAGGATCCGTGACCTATAATGGGCAACAGATGGTTGGCGCATCCGAAAAAGATCTCATGCGCATTCGCGGCAATGATATAAGCTTTATCTTTCAAGAGCCGATGACCTCGCTTAATCCGCTGCACACGCTGGAAAAGCAGCTGGCAGAAAGCCTTGCGCTTCACCAAGGGGTGCAAGGTGACGAAGCGCGGGGCCGGGTGCTGGACCTGCTTGAAAAAGTGGGCATCCGGGACGCGGACACCCGGCTGGGCGCGTACCCGCATCAGTTATCTGGGGGGCAGCGGCAGCGCGTGATGATCGCGATGGCTCTGGCGAATGGGCCGGATTTGCTGATTGCAGATGAACCGACAACTGCGCTGGATGTGACTATTCAAGCGCAGATCCTGCAACTCCTCGCGGAGCTGAAAAAGGCCGAGGGGATGAGCCTTTTGTTTATCACTCACGATCTCACAATCGTGCGCCAGATCGCGGATCGGGTTTGCGTGATGAAAGACGGGGAGATCGTAGAGCAAGGCCCAACAAAAGAGGTCTTTGACAACCCTCAGCACGCTTACACAAAGATGCTTTTGGCCGCAGAGCCAACTGGCCAGCCTGACCCGGTTGAGGACACGGCACCGGTCATCGCCGAGACTGAGAAGCTCAAAATTTGGTTCCCCATCCAGCGTGGATTTCTGCGCCGCACGGTGGGTTATGTCAAAGCGGTCAACGATGCTACGCTTCAAGTTCGCGCTGGCGAAACTGTTGGCATCGTGGGCGAGAGTGGCTCTGGAAAGACCACTTTGGCGCTTGCTATCATGCGGCTTATCCAATCTGAGCACCGGATCGCCTTTATGGGCCAGGATATCCACAAACTCGGTCGCAGTCGCATGCGCCCGCTGCGCAAAGATATGCAAATCGTGTTTCAGGATCCTTATGGATCGCTGTCCCCGCGCATGAGCATAGAGCAGATCGTGGCTGAAGGGCTGGGCGTGCATGGCATTGAGCCGGGCCGCAAACCGCGCGATATGGTGGCTGACATTCTTGAGGAAGTGGGTATTGATCCTGCAATGATGGATCGCTACCCCCACGAGTTCTCGGGCGGCCAAAGACAACGCATCGCTATCGCTCGCGCGATGATCCTTAAGCCGAAACTTGTGGTTCTGGACGAGCCTACATCCGCGCTGGACATGACCGTTCAAAGCCAGATCGTTGATCTGCTACGTGATTTACAAAAGCGGTATGGGTTGGCCTATTTGTTTATCTCTCACGATCTAAAAGTCGTGCGCGCCTTGAGCCATAAAGTAATGGTTATGAAGCAAGGGGATGTGGTGGAAAGTGGACCGGTAGGCCAGATCTTTGAGGACCCGCGGACGGACTATACCCGCCAACTCATCGCCGCTGCCTTTGATTTGAAGAATGATGTCGCATAAGCCTTGCGGCCCCAATGGGGCCGCTTAGCGTTTTAGCCGGGGCCCATCATAAAGCACTGCGTGCCGCGCGCATGTAGCCGACGGCAGGCAAGATCAGCCGTTTCGCGGCTCATGCCGGCAAAATTCGCATCAAATCCTTTGGATGACCTAATGACTTTGCGCAGCGCACCGTCCAGCGTGGCCATTTCCTTAAGTGCGATTTTGAGAAGCACCTTTTCGGCGGCGAAACGGGACTGATACCGGCCAACATTGATTCCCCAGTGTTTGCCTCCTGATGTCGTCGCGCGTGTCACAACCTCGGGCGCCAATTCTGCAACAGGTGCCGCCTGTGGAGCAGCAGCCGCGACCAATTCGACCGGGCGTGCCCGTGGTTTGATGGCTGATGACGGTGCATTCGTGTTGGCTGCGACAGTTTCCAAAGCCTCTAAAATATCGGCTTCAGCCACCAAAAGCTCTGGTACGGGCGCGGCTTCACTTCCTGGACGCAGCTGTGGCCGGAAGCTTTTCTTTACTGCTGTGACAAGGCGGATCGTCTTGCCGGCAGCGCCTGAACCAGTTGCCGCCCCGCCGCTTTCAGCAGGTACGGACCGCAACGTTGGCTTCCGCAGAGCAACCCGTGACGGTGCGCGTTTGAAACCCATGTCCAAAAGCTCAGCAACCCGCGCATTGCGTGTGGCAGTTGAGCGCCCGCCAAAAACCGTCGCGATCACGCGTTCATTGCCGCGTTCGGCTGAGGCCACGAGGTTGAAACCCGCAGCCCGCGTATAGCCGGTTTTGATCCCGTCCGCGCCCTTATAGGCATTTAACAGGCGGCGGTTCGTGTTGTTCACATTAGCGATTCCGGCATCTGTGGAGCGACGCGAAAAGAGGTTATAATATTGCGGATAGTCATACAGGACGTGACGGCCTAATTTGGTCATGTCTCGTGCCGTTGACAGGTGTCCGCTTTCAGTCAGCCCATGTGCATTCTTGAATGTTGTGCGGGTCATGCCCATCGATTTGGCGGTGCGGTTCATCCGCCGCGCAAAGGCGGCCTCGGAGCCACTGATCGCTTCGGCGATCGCTGTTGCCGCATCGTTTGCAGATTTTACCGCAGAGGCGCGGATCAAATAGCGGAGTTTGATTTTGGAGCCAGCGCGCAAGCCAAGCTTGGAAGGCTCCTCGGATGCAGCTTTAGAACTGATCGTAACAAGAGTATCAAGCCCGATTTCACCCTTCTCAACAGCCTGAAACGCGACGTAGAGCGTCATCATCTTGGTCAGTGAGGCCGGGTGTAGCCGGGTGTCGGCATTGCGCGAATGCAGCACCTCGCCTGAGCGCGCATCGATCACCATCGCTGCATAGGGTGCAGCAAGGGCGGCGCCCGCAAAGCACATAAATATAAGAGTTAGCGCAAGCCGCGCGGCTTGTGTCAGACGTTGTTTCACGTCGCTGCCTCATTTCTGCTCTTGGCCGCAGGTTTGTCCCACGTGTCCATCCGACGTCAAATGTAGCACGGCCAGACACTTGACCCCAATTAAATTCAAATGCGAATTATGGCCATTTCATGGCACGACCCGCGTCTGACCTTGTACATGTTGCGGGCTTGGGGATCTTTGACCCTAGATATGGAATTGCGGCGAAAATACGGCGCGAGCTTAGCGGAATTGTGTCAAAAACCGGGGCAGGTTCGCCATATTCGCAAGCCGGAAAAAATTCTGGGGATCGATGGGATCTTGGGCCTCTTCCAGCGCCCATTCGATCTCAAACGGGATGTGGCATGCGCGAGCACCTGCCTGCAAAGCTGGCAAAATGTCTGAGCGCATTGAGTTGCCGATCATCATCGATGTGGCTGGCTCTTTGAGGCATCTAAGATACGTCGCTGCGTTTTTCTCACTCACAACATGAACCGCAGCGAACAAATCGCCAAGGCCGGAGGCCGCGAGCTTTTCTTCTTGGTGGAGCAGGTCGCCTTTGGTGATTAGTACAACGTCGAAATTACGCGCGACGTCTCGAAGCGCCTTATCAACTCCGGGCAGCAATTCAATCGGATGTTCAAGCATCTCACGACCGGCTTCAAGGATCTCACCAATGACTGGGGCGGGCACTGCGCCTTCGGTGACTTCGATCGCGACTTCGATCATCGACAAGGTAAACCCTTTGACGCCGTAGCCATAGCGCCCAATGTTGCGGCGCTCTGTTTCCAGCAAAATCGTATCTAAATCGGCTTTGGGCGCGTGGGGGGCCAGCAGAGCTCCAAACCGTTCTTGCGTAATTTGAAAGAAGGTTTCGTTGTGCCACAACGTATCATCGGCATCAAAGGCCAGCGTCCTAAGAGGTGTATGGAGCGTTAACGAACGTTTTTTCAAAATGCGCGATCCTTTTGTATGGACACACTTGCAGATGGTGAATGTTTTGCACCCCTTTCCATACCCAACTCAGATTATATATAACAAGGCTAGTCAGTGCTCTGCGCTGACTCTCGCAATGCCCGCAATTGATGGACGCCACCTGTGACGCAGTTCGAAGCAAAAACCTGGATAATGTCTTCGGAGGACGGCCCTGACCAAGTCCCCGGAGGCGGCGATGCTGATACCATCCTTGAGACTCGTGAGAAAACGAAGCGTCCCCCGCTTTATAAGGTGATGATCTTGAACGATGATTACACACCTATGGAGTTTGTGGTCATGGTGTTGGAGCGGTTCTTTGGCATGACACATGCCCAGGCGTTTGAGCTGATGTTGACGGTTCACAAAAAGGGTTTGGCCGTGGTGGGTGTGTTTTCAAATGAAATCGCTGAGACCAAGGTTGCGCAGGTGATGGACTTTGCCCGCCGCCACCAGCATCCACTGCAATGCACGATGGAAAAAGAATAGCGGACAAAGAAGAGCGGCTTTTTGCTAAGCTGCGATCACATTGACGCCCCTACGGGGCAGGGAAACACAATAATTTGCGTTTGAATATCGCGTTAAGCGAGGGATTGGAGCTGCCTGACGGCCCCGTGCTCGTTCGCCACCCCGACATCACAACAGATCTCAGCGCGCTTTCCGATCCGGTAATCGAGACGCCAGATATCCGCGTGGCTGATCATTTTTCTGCTAAGGGTCTGCGGGTGAACCCAGAACCATCAGGTTTTGCGGCTGTGATGATCTGTGTGCCACGGTCAAAACACCTATCGCGCGACTTAATTGCGACCTCGTCAGAGCTGTCTGATTTGATCATCGTTGATGGTCAAAAAACCGATGGGATTGATAGCTTGTGGAAAGCTGCGCGCAAAGTCTCTGATGTGCGCGGCAGTGTGACCAAAGCACATGGCCGGCTCTTTTGGATGACGGGTGGTGCCTTTGGAGATTGGCATTACATCGCCCCGGATGTGCACGGCTTTGCCCTCGCGCCCGGTGTCTTTTCGGGTGATGGCATTGATCCGGGCAGCTACGCGCTGGCTGAAGCTATGCCCGCCGAGATCAAGGGCCGAGTGGCCGATCTTGGCGCCGGGTGGGGGTATCTGAGTGCTGTCGCGCAAACGCGCGGTGCGGCCCATGTTGATATGGTCGAGGCGAATGCAATGGCGCTTGGCTGCGCCGAGGCCAACACAGATCCAGCGCATGCAACTGCGCATTGGGCGGACGCGACCACTTGGCGCCCAGCGACCGCTGTGGATCATGTGATCATGAACCCGCCTTTCCATCAGGGCCGCAAAGGCGCGCCTGATTTGGGGCAGGCATTCATTACAAATGCTGCGCGCTGTCTTGCGCCACGCGGGTCACTTTGGATGGTGGCCAATCGCCATCTGCCCTATGAAGACACATTGGGTGCACGATTTGGGCGCGTTGAAACATTGGAGGGCCCGCCAGGCTCTCAGGGCTTCAAACTCTTTCACGCAACGCGGCCAAAGCGCTAAGCTCTTCTTCGAAAACGGATTCGGGATACCATCATGGGATTTTCCATCGCGGGTAAGACCGCCATTGTAACGGGTGCCGCCAATGGCGTTGGCCTTGCCATAGGGCGGCATTTCTTGGAAGCGGGGGCGAATGTCGTCTTTGCGGATATGGATGAGGTGCGCCTCACGGATCAGATCGGTGATTTGGTGAGTGATACGTCCGAGGCCCGGATCTTTACGGGTGATTTGCGGCAGAAACTGACCGTCAACAATCTGCTTTCAGCGACACTGGATGCGTTTGACGAGGTAAACATCCTTGTGAATGCTGCCCGCCAAATGATCCCGTCCGACCCTTTGGATCCTGATGATACGTCAGTCTCCGAACTGCTGGAGCAAAACCTAATGTCATCGCTGCGTCTGTCGCAACTTGTGGCGCGGCGAATGATTAAGCAGGCAGGCGATAGCGAAGCGGCCTGTATCGGCTCGATTGTTAATTTGAGTTCGATCGCCGCACGCCGCACGCAGCCCGAGCTGCTGGCCTATTCCGTCAGCTCCGCAGCCTTGGATCAGATGACCCGGGCTTTGGCTGTGGCGCTTGCTGATAACCGCATCCGGGTGAATGCTGTAGCGTTTGGGTCTGTTATGTCAGCCTCGCTCAAAGAGTGCCTGCATGAAAACATCGATTTCCGCGATGCCATCAAGGAATCAACGCCGATGTCGCGGATAGCATCCGCTCGCGAAGTTGCAGAGGCGGTTCAGTTTCTTGCATCAGACGGTTCAGGGTTCATGACTGGTCAGATATTGACCGTCGACGGCGGGCGGACTTTGATCGATCCGGTGTCTGTTCCTGCCCATTAACGCAAACGAATTTGGGTGATATGCGTCAGCCGGAGGAGACACCGCGATGACTGAGATGTTTGACGACCAAAAAGCAAAGGCCGCCGCGTGGTTTCGCAGTTTGCGTGATGAGATCGTTGCCGCTTTTGAGCACCTTGAAGACACGCAAGAAACCGGCCCTTTTGCGGATAAGCCCGCGGGACGATTTGAGATCACAGAGACCTCGCGTACATCTGAGAACGGATCCGATGCTGGGGGCGGGGTGATGTCTGTGATGCGAGGCGGGCGAGTTTTTGAGAAGGTCGGCGTCAATATCTCAACAGTTTACGGCACCTTGGGAGCGCGCGCACAAAGCGCGATGGCCGCGCGCAAAGGCATTCCCGGAATGAAAGACGATCCGCGCTTTTGGGCGTCAGGCATTTCATTGGTGGCGCATATGCAAAACCCCCACACGCCGTCGGTACATATGAACACGCGCATGTTCTGGACACCTCACGCATGGTGGTTTGGCGGCGGGTCTGACCTTAACCCTTGCATCGAATACGAGGCTGACACAGCCGAATTTCATGCAACGCTTAAGCGATTTTGTGACCCGCACGGCGAAGAAATCTATCCAGAATATAAAGCTTGGGCCGACGAGTATTTCTATGTGCCGCACAGGGGCCGGGCACGGGGGGTTGGGGGTATCTTTTATGATGACCGCAACACCGGCGATTGGGATGCCGATTTTGCGCTGACGCAGGATGTGGGCCGTGCGTTCTTGCCTGCCTATTTGCCGCAAGTTGAAAAGCACCGCGACGATTCTTGGGATGATGCGGATAAGGACGTCCAGCTTGTCCATCGCGGGCTATATGCCGAATACAATCTTGTATGGGACCGGGGCACAAAGTTTGGTCTGGAGACGGGGCATGATGCAAATGCCGTTTTGATGTCTCTCCCACCACTGGCAAAGTGGATTTGATCGGCTATAGCTTTCCGCATGACTGAGCCTAAGATCCTCTCCCTTCTGGATGAGATGCGCGGGTTGACCTTGCTTGCGCTGCCGATAGCGATCTCGCTGGCGGGGGCTCTTTTCATTGGTGTGGTCGATACGATCATGATCGCTCCGCTGGGTACTGTTCCGTTGGCAGCTGCGGCGATTACGGCGTCTATTATCGTTATCTTCTATTCGGCGCTTTACGGGTATGTATCGGCGATCGGGGTGCGCATTGCTGAGGCAAAGGGCAAGGGCGACGCAACCGCGCTTTCGGATGCGACCCTTACCGGGATGCTTGTTGGATTGGTGACAGGGACGGCAGGCGCGGTGGCGATGTTGAGCATACGCCCGCTCTTGCCACTGATCGGGCAACCACCCGAGGTTATTGCAATCATTGGCGGCTATTGGACCTGTATGAGCCTACTTTTGATCCCATTTACGCTGTTTTACGTGCTCAAAGGGCTTTTCGATTCTGTAGATCAGGCTTGGCTTGGGGTAGGGCTCGCGTTCTTTGCGGTTCTTGTGAACATTCCGGCGAATTGGGTGTTGATCCACGGGATTGGCGCATGGGGCGGTTTTGGACTGACCGGAGCCGGGCTCGCGAGCCTTTTGTCTCAGACGCTCCCCTTGCTGGCAGCTTTGGGGCTTTGGCGTTACGCGCCTTCGCTGAAAGATGCGCGCGCAACGGTGCGCCGCAGCATGGAAGAACGCCGCATTCAGCTGCGCGAAGGTGGCGCGATTGCGCTGGGCTATGTGGGCGAAGCGGGCGCTTATGCACTTATTGGGTTGATGATGGGCTGGTTCAGTGCTGCGGCCCTTGCGGCCAACCAGATCACCGGATCTGTGGGCGCAGTGCTTTATATGGTACCGTTGGGCGTTTCGATGGCGGTATCGATCATCGTGGGGCAAGCGCTTGGGGCAGGTCAGTTCGCAAGGTTGCGGACAATTGGACATGCCGCCTTGGCAATCAATCTGGGATGGGCGGTGCCGATCGCCGCGCTGATCCTTATTGGGGCGGGCCCCGTTGCACGCAGTCTCTCGGCGGATCCGGCAGTTGTTTCCTTGGCGATTAGCTTTTTTGTCATCTCAGCTGTCACACAGGTGTTTGACGGGGCGCAAGGGGCCATGCTGGGCGCATCACGGGGGCTTACGGACAATCACGTTCCGGTGGCGATCACCCTTGTCTGTTATTGGCTTATCGCACTTCCCGCCGGAGTGGTGCTTGGGTTTGTCTTCGGATATGGGCCAAGCGGCGTTTGGATCGGATACGCCATCGGCCTAGCGATTGCCGCCATCCTGCAAACGCGACGGTTCTTCGGGCAGATCCCCTTAAGGGGCGGTTAGCCCCTGAGTTGACAAAACTTACGTGCGCGCGGGCTGTCTGTGCGCGTCAAGCGCTTCGGACTGTATCGATCATCAGTTGAACGTTTTCGGGATCAGCATCGGGCGTGATGCCGTGACCAAGATTGAAAATATGCGGTCCGCCGCGCAATGCCTCTACGATTGCGCGGGTGTCATCCACCAGCGCTTGCCCGCCTGTCACCATGTGTGTTGATTTTAGGTTGCCCTGAACACAGCCGTCCTTTTGCACATGCTTGGCGGCCCATGTGGCGGATACGCTGTTGTCAAGCGCCACACAATCCGCGCCGGTGGCTTTGGCGAAACCGACATAGGCGTCGCCTGCTTCACGCGGAAATGCGATAATTGGCACATCTGGATGGCGGGATTTCAGTGCTGTGATGATCTCACGCGCAGGCTCCAGCGCGTATTTCTGAAAGGCATCGCCTTTGAGTGACCCAGCCCAGCTGTCAAAAAGTTTGACAGTTTCTGCCCCCGCTCGGATCTGCATGGATAGATATTCGATGGTGGCTTGGGTCAATATTTTCATGAGCGCATCAAACGCTTCGGGGTTTTCAACCCGCAGCTTGTGTGCGGGCGCTTGATCCGGGGTGCCTTGGCCCGCGATCATATATGTGGCCACGGTCCAAGGCGCACCCGCAAAGCCGATCAATGCGGTTTCTGCGGGCAGTTCGGTTTTGAGGATGCGCAGCGTTTCATAGATTGGCGCAAGGTGGTCATGGATATCATCGCGGCCCTTCAACGCCTGTACGCCAGACATATCCTTGATCTTAGACAACCGCGGCCCTTCGCCGGTGACAAACCATAGATCTGCACCCAAAGCCTCGGGGATCAAAAGGATGTCTGCGAATAGGATCGCCGCATCAAAACCATAGCGCCGGATTGGTTGCAGAGTCACCTCAGCCGCAAGATCGGAATTGTAGCACAGAGACAAAAAATCCCCGGCCTCTGCCCGTGTCGCGCGGTATTCTGGCAAATACCGCCCGGCCTGCCGCATCATCCAAATCGGAGGCGTTGCCTGCGCTTCCCCGGCAAGGGCGCGCAACAATTTTTTGGTCGGGGCTTTGGTCATTTTCGGCGTCTTTCACTGAGTGTTTTCGACGGGGGAAAGGCTTTGGAATTCGCATCCCCTCAAACCACGAAGTGCGGGCTTTTGAAAGTGCCCGATATGTTTGACACCACACTTGCCAGCCCCCGTAGCCGCATTTACCAAGACGCCATGTTGAACACCGTTCCGTCCGCTGACGCCCCGCTGAGAATTGGCACCCGCGGCTCCCCACTTGCGCTTGCACAGGCTTATGAAACACGTGCCCGGCTCATGGCGGCATGCGATCTGCCCGAGGCCGCTTTTGAGATCTGCGTGATTAAGGTGACGGGGGATCAGATTCAGGACAAGCCGCTAAAAGAGATCGGCGGCAAGGGCCTGTTTACACGAGAAATTGAAGAGGATCTTCTCGCAGGTAAGATCGATGTCGCCGTCCACTCGATGAAAGACATGCCGACGGTCCAGCCTGAGGGGTTGATTCTTGAAACCTACCTGCCGCGTGAAGATGTGCGCGATGCCTTTGTAACGCTGGGCGAACACACGCTTGAATCGTTGCCGCTGGGAACGGTTGTGGGGACGTCCTCGCTGCGCCGTCGGGCACAGCTGCTGCACAAACGCCCGGATCTTGAGATCGTTGAGTTTCGCGGAAATGTACAGACCCGGCTGAAAAAGTTGGCCGACGGCGTGGCGGTGGGCACGTTTTTGGCAATGGCAGGTTTGAACCGGCTCAACACGCGTGATTTGCCGCGCGTTGCTGTGGATCCAGATGCGATGCTACCTGCCGTGGCCCAAGGGGCAATTGGGATCGAGTGTCGGGATGACGATGCCCTTGTGCAATCGATGCTGGCAGCCATCCATGACGGCCCCACGGGGCTGCGTATCACTGCGGAACGGGCGTTCCTAAAAACGCTGGACGGTTCTTGTGAGACACCAATTGCGGGGCTGGCCGTGCTGGACGGTAACCAGATCCATCTGCGTGGCGAGATCCTGCGCCCGGATGGATCAGAGAGCCTGTCAGATGCGGTCAGCGCGCCAGCGGAACAAGGCGCAGCATTGGGTATCGCGCTGGGCAGGCGGCTTCTTGAGCGCGCGCCTGCCGGTTTCTTTGATTGGCGGCACACAACCTGACCTTTGGTTAAGTCACTCACAAGCTATCGCCCGGCAGTACTTTGCCCGGATTCATCAGCCCCTTTGGATCAAGCGCGGATTTGATCCCGCGCATAACGTCAAGTGCGGCGTGATCCTTGCGGCGTGCCATCGATCCCAGCTTGCTCAGCCCAATCCCATGCTCAGCGGAGAAGCTGCCATCAAGCTCGAGTGTCACATCTTCGATCGCTTCGACCACCGCCGTCTTTAGTGCGGGATCCTCTCGCGTGGGGTAGACGCTATAGTGCACATTGCCGTCGCCCAAATGAGAGACAACGAAATCCTCGGCGTCCGCGTCTAGCCTATCCAATCGCGCGCGCATGTCCGTCAGAAAGCGGGGAACGCAGTCCAAGGGGACGGCGATATCGGTGTCGACGATATTGGGTGTTGTAAAAGTCAGCTCTGCAGCAAGTTCCCGGCGCGCCCACATTTCAGCTCTTTGTGCTTCGGATTGTGCGATTGTTGCGTCTGCTAACTGGCCTTCCTCTAACGCAGTGCCAAGCACCGATTGTAGCAAACCAACAAGGCGCGGGGTGCCATCCGCACCGGCCGCTGCATCATCGGCTCGGGTTGAAGCGGCTTCGATCAGGATGTTCACCGGGTGGTTCTGCGAAAACGGTTCGCGCGCGCCGTCTACATGGGCCATATGGCGCGCAATATAGCTGCGCGGCATGTATTCAAACGCCTCAACCGCGCCACCCGTGGCCGCTTGCAAGTGATTGAGAAGTGGGAGCGCGTCTTGCAGCCGTTCCAACGCAAGCATGGCTGTTGCGCGGACGCGCGGGGCGGGCACCAGCTTGAGCACTGCTGCGGTGATAAAGCCCAGCGTGCCTTCGGCCCCGATAAACAGATGCTTAAGGTTGTAGCCCGTGTTGTCCTTGCGCAGCTCGCTCATCAGATCCATCACATGCCCGTCCGGCAAAACAATCTCAAGTCCAAGGCACAGATCCCGCGTATTTCCGTAGCGCAGAACATTCGATCCGCCGGCATTGGTGGCCAGATTGCCGCCAATCATCGCAGATCCCCGCGCCCCAAATGTAAGCGGAAAGATCAGGCCCTGTGCTTCGGTGGCCTGATGGATCGCATCCAGAACTGTGCCAGCTTCAACGATGGCCACGCGTGCCTCAGGCTTGACCGTGCGAACCGCGTTTAACCGATCAAGAGAAACCATGATTGCATTTTCTGCGCTGGTGGCTCCGGTCAGACCGGTGTTGCCGCCCACAGGCACCATTGGGACGTTTGCTGCATAACATGCCCGTGCCGTTGCCGAGACTTCGGCCGTATTTGCAGGCCGCACAACCGCGCGGGGCTGCCACGTGTATTTTCCGGTCCAATCGCGTGTCCACTTGGCCGTATCCGTACCGGTCAGAACGTAGGTTGCGCCCAGTTCGGCGCGAAGAATGTCAATGATGCCCATGCCGTATAGTCAAACCCGGCCCATGCCTTGGGTGCAAGGCACATTTCCGGGTTGACCCCCCAACCGCCCCGGCCTAAACGACGCTCCGATGGCGCGGTAGCTCAGTTGGTTAGAGCGATCGACTCATAATCGATAGGTCGGGAGTTCAAGTCTCCCCCACGCCACCACAAACCACCCTCATTTGCGTAATGCGCAAGCCTATGGATGCGCGTGCTTTACCCTAGCCGATCCGGCTTCTGACTCTGTCTCGCATCGGCGGGCGGCCGAATTGTTCTTTGTACGCGCGGCTGAAATGGACCGGGCTTTGAAATCCGCAGGCTTGCGCGATGTCGACCATTGGGTCTGCGCCTCGGGTGACCATCTCGCGGGCCCGATCAAGGCGCAGCATCCGGTAGTACTGGCTGGGTGAGCGGCCTGTATGGCTGCGGAACAGCCGCTCAAGCTGGCGTTGGGACATGCCCGTGTCGCCTGCGATTGTGGGGATAGCGCGGGTTTCCGTTAGCGCCATACGCATCGTATCAATCGCGGACTGGAGAGCGCGGGGCAGATCCGCGCCAAGAGGCTGTGTATTGCCCACGGTGAGCGGCTGCGTCCCGGTTCGAGGTGGTGGAGCCAACATATAGTCACGGACCGAGCGGACGATATCCGGATTGTGACGCTCGGCCAGAATGTGGAACGCAATATCAAGGCCAGCTGCCCCCCCAGCGCAAGTCAGGGTCGAGCCATCGTCTGTAAACAGCGTGTCGCTCAGCCCAACGCTTGCATAGCTTGCGGCGAACCGCGCTTGAAACGCTGGATGAACCGCTGCGGGCGCGTCCAAACAACCGCCATCGGCCAAAGCAAATGCACCAGTTTCTAAACCGACCAAAAGGTGATCCTGACGCTGCCAATACCGAAGATGCTTGGCCAGCGGCGCGCCAAAGGCCGCTTCTGGTGTGTCCGAGGTGGAAATCAGCACAATGTCAGACGCACTTCGCGCTAGATCGATGTCTTCAGTCTCAAGAGTGGGGCCTTGTTGGCTGGCAACTGAGCCACCAGACGCGGACACATAAATAAACCGATAGCGTGGTGCAGATTCCAAAGCGTTGAGGGCACGGAACGGTTCCAAAAACGCAAGGGTGCTCGAAAGGTTGAATCCGGGCGAAATAAAAACGGTCATGTCAAAAGTCATTGGCGCGTCCCCATATGCAGGCCGCTCCAGTTTACACAAATTTCTCGAATTTGCACCTGCAGCATGGAAATATTTTGCAGTCGCAGCATTTTTACGGATTGGGGTTCAACTACGCCCCGCGCCGCCACCGATAGAAATCGCGACGTTTTTGGTTTGCACGTAGTTCCAAAGTGCTTCGCGCCCTTTTTCGCGGCCATATCCGGACTGCCCGTAACCGCCGAATGGAGTTTCCACGCCGCCTGCGTACCATTCATTTACGAAGACCTGACCAGCGCGGATGGCTTGCGCATCCCGCATGGCGCGGTTGATGTCAGCGGTAAAGGTGCCCCCGACCAATCCGTAATCGGTGCCGTTTGCGATGGCGATGGCTTCTTCTTCGGTGCGGAATTTGAGCACGCTAACAACTGGTCCAAAAACCTCTTCTTGTGCGATGGTCATGTCGGACGTCACGCCGGTTAGGACGGTTGGCTCAAGAAAGCTGCCAGGAATGTTCAGCGCCCGGCCGCCCGTCGCGACAGTTGCGCCTTGGGCTTGGGCCTCTGCCACCATACGCACGGCGCGATCCCTTTGCCCCTCTGACACCATCGCACCCATGTTTGCGCCGAACGCGTTCCGCTCAAGTCCGGGACCAACCGACAAAGATTTAGCTAGCCCTGTGATATTATCCACGACTTCGTCATGGCGATCTTCATGTACGATGATGCGGCTCATCGCGGAGCAGACCTGACCAGCGTTGAAATAGATGCCCCAGCGGACATTGTCGGTGAAACCAGCAATATCGGCATCGGCGTGAACGATGGCAGCGGATTTGCCTCCAAGCTCTAACACGCAAGGAGCAAGGATGCCCGCCGCCGCCTTTGCGATGGTTTTGCCTGTCGCAACCGAGCCGGTGAACACGATTTGGCGTACATCGGGATGCGCCGTCAGGGCGGCGCCCGCCTCGTGGCCATAGCCACAAAGGATGTTGACGGCACCGGGAGGAAAGCCTGCTGCCTCGGCTGCATGGGCATAGATGTAGCACGTCACGGGTGTCATCTCCGGGGTTTTGATCACACAAGCATTGCCTGTGGCCAATCCGGCAGAAAGCGAGCGTGCGGTCATTTCAACCGGGTAATTCCAAGGAATGATTTGGCCAGAAACGCCAAAGGGCTCGTAGCTTGTGAAATCATAATATTTTGCGCCAAGCGGGATCGAACGGCCTTCAACCGTTTCCGCTTGGTTGCCGTAGTACTCAAAATAGCGGGCTGCCCCCTCGATCTCGATGCGCGCTTCCCAAAGGGGTTTGCCTTGTTCGGATGTCAGGAGCGGTGCCAGCGTTTCAACATGTTTCAGTAAGTACCGGCCCATGGCCTGTACCATCCGGCCCCGCTCAACTGGGCGCATCGCGGTCAACGCGCCACTCAGGTGAACGCGCTTAGCAGCTTCAATGGCGCGGGCCACATCCGCGGCATCGGCCATCGCATTTTTGGTGAGGACTTCACCGGTGCCGGGGTTAATGACATCAATTGTGCCCGCGCCGCCTGTGGTCCACTGACCGTCGATATAGTTGAGGTAGAGGTCTTTGATATCAGTCATGTGTCTTACCTTGTGAAATCAGTGACGACCTGCACGCCGGTCGCAGCAAAACGGTCCATATCTTCGAACACAGCTTGCACATCACCAAGCGAAATATGGCCGGTAATGAGAGGGGTTAGATCTAGTTTTCCGGTCTCGATAAGGTGGAGCAATGGGGCAAATCCTGCAGCACTTAGCCCGCGCATCCCAAAGAGACTCAGTTGGTTGGAATAGACAAGGTCAAGCAAAGGGAGCGGCGGTTTAGCATGGTTGCCAGTGGGCATACCGACCTGCACATGGCGGCCCAGTTTGCGAAGCGAAGCGAGGGAGGCGGCAAAAGCAGACGTGAGGCCGATCGCCTCAACAGACACATGCGCGCCGCCTTGAGTAATCTGCTTGAGCTGTTCCAACGCATCGGCGCCCAGCGCGTGATCTGCGCCAAGAGATTGCGCCATTGTGCGGGCGGTGGGGTTTGGATCAATCCCGATGACCTGTGCCCCTAGCGCTTTGGCAATCAGCAGCGCTGAAAGCCCAACGCCACCCAGGCCATGAATGGCCACCCATTCGCCCGGCTGAAGCTGTGCACGGTCCGACAAGGCGCGCCATGCGGTTGTCACGCGGCACCCCATCGCGGCTGCCACATCAAAGGGAATCGTATCGGGCAAAGGGACGGCGTTGAAATCCGCCGCGCGGATGGCAAGCCGCTGCGCAAAAGCGCCGGGTCCATGAAAACCGGGGCAGTATTGATCGGCGCAAATAGTTGGCTGCCCGGATGTGCAATCGGTGCAGTGACCGCAGCCAAGGATGAAAGGAGCCGTGATCCGTTGCCCACTTCGGAGGCCGCAATCGGGACCGACTTCCTCGATGATGCCCGCAAACTCATGGCCCATGATATGCGGCAGGGGCGTCGGGTCTGCGCCAGTCCAGCTATGATGATCGGACCGACACACGCCGCAGGCGTGCACCGAGATCACAACGCCATCCGGGGGGCACGCGGGGTCCGGCGCATCGCTAACGCTCAGATCCGCGCGCGGGGCTTGCATGATCAGTGCTTTCATTGACGGCCACGATGGATTGGATTGCTGATTTGTGTGTTGAGGGCCGACCCGTCCACCTCCCCCTCAGCGGGAGACTTCTGCCCAAAGGGGGCGCGCCGCTGCGCGGCGCGAGCCTCGCGAATGCCTCGGAGTGTATTCGGAACAATGAAGCTACGGCTTTGCATCTGTCTTCTTATGGTCTGACGGTTGCGGATAGGATGGGTTGATCTGGCAAATTTGCGCAGTCAGGACCGACAAAAGGTATTCTGATTGCGCAAGGTGCCGCTTTTTTGGGATTGCCGGATGAGATTGCTCCGAGTCACGTATTGCTTTGAGCAATTCATATTGGAGAGGATGTTATGTCATCTTTGCCCCAAACTATGCGTGCGGTTGTTTTGACCCGACACGGCGATATGGATGCTTTGAGCTATGAGACGTATTGGCCAGTCCTTCAGCCTGACCCGCATCAAGTGCTAATCAAGGTTGGTGCTTGTGGAATGAACAACACAGATGTGAATACGCGTGCGGGTTGGTATTCCAAGTCTGTGACAGAGGCGACCACCGGAAGAGCAAATGACAGCCTTGATAGGGCGTCCGACAACACGTGGGGTGGTGCTGGCATCCAGTTTCCGCAGGTTCAGGGCGCTGATGTGTGCGGGTATGTTGTGGCTATTGGCGCATAGGTGGATGGCGCGCTTTTGGGGTGCCGAATGATCACGGACAATTGGCTCCGGGATTGGGACGATCCGCTGAACATGCACAAAACGGGCTACTACGGATCCGAGGCGGATGGTGGTTTTGCGGAATAAGCCGTCGCGGACCACCGCAACGTGGCTGCTGTTGATAGCGATCTAAGTGGCGCGGAAATTACAACGTTTTCAAACTCTTATGTCACTGCCGAAGGAATGCTGGAACGCGCGTGCGTAAAAGCGGAAGATACCGTTCTTGTGACAGGTGCATCCGGAGGTGTCGGTGGCGCGTTGATCTAATTGGCCAAACTGCGCGGGGCCACGGTTGTGGCGCTGGCCTCAGAGGCCAAACACGCAGATGTGGCGCGTTGTGGGCCGGATGTGATCCTTCCGCGCGGGCCGACCGATCTAAAAGCGGATTTGCGCGCTGCGATTTGGCGCGAAGCTGTCACAGTTGCGGCGGATATCGTGGCGGGCCCCTATTTCAGCACGGTGATCAATGCGCTTGAACGCGGTGGTCGCTATGTGACGTCGGGCGCAATTGCGGGCCCGATTGTTGAGCTGGATATGTGCATTCTGTATTTGATGGATCTCAGTTTTTATGGCTCGACTGTCACTCCGCCACAGGCGTTCCGCAACATCGTGCGGTATCTAAAGCAGGGCGCGCTGACGCCAACGCTGGCCGCGACTTATCCGTTGGGGCGGTTTAAGGCGGGGCAACAAGCATTCATCGATAAGGTGCATACAGGCAACATCGTTGTAACGCCTGAGCCTGAGCACTAGCGGCTAAAACCTATCCTTGCGGCTGCGGATTTCCGCGAACACAGCTGCGTCGCTTGCGTTTTCTAGGCCCAGATGCGCGCGAATTCTGGCATCACCATAGCGCAAAAACGGGTTCGTCTCAAACTCGGCCTGCATCGCGGTGGGCATGGTTGGCAGACCTGCGGCTCGCATTTTGTCCACCTGAGCGGCGCGGGCCTGCAATGCAGAGTTTTCGGGATCCACAGAGAGCGCAAACCGCGCGTTTGCTTGTGTATATTCATGTCCACCGTAGACCTCGGTTTCTGGCGGCAATGCGCGCAACTGCTCCATGCTTTGATACATCTGTTCAGGGGTGCCTTCGAACAGGCGTCCGCAGCCCATCGCAAAAAGTGTATCTCCGGTGAAAACCGCCGCCGCACGCGGCAGATAGAAGTTCACCATGTCCAGAGTATGACCTGGCGTGTGCAAGATGTGCACTTCTTGTGTGCCAAATGTAAGCTGATCTCCGCCTTGCACGGTTTTGTCAAAAGACAACGCGCGCCCGCCTTTGTACCCCGGTCCAATAACGTGGCAACCGGTTTGCTGGCGCAGCTCGTCCATTCCGTCCGTGTGATCAGGGTGCCAATGCGTGATCCACAGCTCATCCAGCTGCCAGCCAGTTTGCTTTAACGCGTTAAGCACTGCGTCGGCCTCACCTGCATCTACACATGCCACCTTTCCGCTGGCTTCATCGCGCAGCAAGTATCCGTAATTGTCAGCAAGATACGGAAAGAGATGGACGGAAAGGGTCATGGCGGCCTCAAGTGGTTTGGTTGACAAAAGCGTAGCTGCACGCTTTGCCTCTGTCCAACGAGGAGACGCGAAAATGTCAGGGCAGTGGGAATTCTGGATCGACCGGGGCGGCACTTTTACCGATATCGTTGCTAAATGCCCGGATGGCGCTTTGCACACGCACAAACTTCTGTCGGAAAATCCAGAACGCTATGCCGATGCGGCGGTGCAGGGCATCCATGACTTGATCGGATCAGATACGTTGCCGGATGGAACGATCCGGGCCGTAAAGATGGGCACAACTGTTGCCACAAATGCCCTGTTGGAGCGCAAGGGCGATCCGGTTCTTTTGATGATCACTCAGGGTTTCTCAGATCTGCTGCGGATCGGCTATCAAACGCGCCCTGCGCTGTTTGATCTTCATATCAAGCGCCCGGCGTTGATTTATGATCGGGTTGCAGAGGTTTCTGAGCGATTGGATGCCGATGGCGCTGTGGTGACTCGGCTTGATCTTAAGGTGGCAAGGCTGGCTTTACAGGACGCGTTTGATAATGGCCTGCGCGGTGTGGCGATTGCGTTGATGCATGCCCATGTGAACCCAGCGCATGAGGTTGCGGTGGCCGAAATCGCCACCGAGATTGGCTTTACGCAAATCAGCACATCGCATTCTGTGTCCCGATTGGCCAAGCTTGTGGGGCGTGGGGATACAACTGTGGTTGACGCTTATCTTTCGCCAAAGCTACGCCGCTATGTGGATCAGGTTGCGGGTGCGCTTGATCTCGGGCGCGCAACTGAGGCTTTGCTTTTTATGCAATCCAATGGCGGATTGGCGGATGCAGCGCAATTTCAGGGCAAAGATGCGATATTGAGCGGCCCGGCAGGCGGTATTGTTGGCATGGTCGAAACAGGAGCCGCCGCTGGGTTTGATCGCTTGATCGGCTTTGATATGGGCGGCACCTCCACTGATGTTAGCCACTATGCGGGCACATATGAGCGCACCTTTGAGACCGAGGTGGCAGGCGTGCGCATGCGCGCACCAATGATGGATATTCATACTGTTGCGGCAGGCGGAGGCTCGATCTGCACGTATCGGGACGGGCGCTTTCAAGTTGGCCCCGAAAGCGCAGGCGCAGATCCCGGTCCGGCCGCCTATCGCCGAGGTGGGCCGCTCACGGTTACCGATTGCAACGTGATGCTGGGCAAGCTGTCGCCTGATCACTTTCCGCCCGTATTTGGCCCCGGCGGGGATGCTCCTTTGGATCTGGCGGCTGTGCAATCTGGCTTCGCGGATATGGCGCAAGCCGCTGGAATGCAGGCCGAAGAGGCCGCAGAAGGCTTTCTTAAGATCGCCGTGGACAATATGGCCAACGCGATCAAAAAAATCAGCGTTGAGCGCGGTCATGATGTGAGCGGATACACGCTTCAATGCTTTGGCGGCGCTGGCGGGCAGCACGCGTGTTTGGTGGCCCAAGCTTTGGGGATGCGGCGGGTGATGATTCACCCGTTTGCAGGTGTATTGTCTGCCTATGGCATGGGCTTGGCGGATATCCGTGTAATGCGCGAAGCGCAGTTTGACGCTCCGCTAGAAGATGACAGCGCAGCACGTATCGTGTCGAAGCTGGGGCTCCAAGCGACGGCCGAAGTCACCACACAAGGCGCTGCTGACGTCCGCACCGAAGCCCGAGCCCATCTGCGCTACGAAGGCTCGCATCAAGCGTTAAATGTGCCCTTTGGCACGGCTGCTGATATGCGCGTCGCTTTTGAGCGGGCCCACCAGGCGCGCTTTGGTTTCACATCGCCCGAACGTGCGGTGGAATTTGAAATGCTCGCTGTTGAGGCGATCGGTGCCACTGGCGAAGCCCCGCAAGCTGTGGCCCCGGCTGGCGAAGGCGCCATCATTGCTCAGGTGCCGGTCTATCTTGGCGGTTGGCAATATGTGCCGATGTACGATCGCACCACTCTTGACCCAGCGTCCCACGTGATAGGCCCGGCAATCATCAAAGAGCCGACTGGCACAAATATGGTCGAACCCGGGTGGGTGGCCACATTAGATTCCGCCGGGAATTTGATCCTTAACCGCAGCGCCGCGCAAACGGACAGTGCTGCTAAAACGGACGCGAACCCAGTGATGCTTGAGGTGATGTCCAATCTCTTCATGTCTGTCGCAGATCAGATGGGGGCGACACTGGCCAACACCTCGTGGTCTGTCAATATCAAGGAAAGGCTCGATTTTTCCTGCGCGATCTTTGATGAGGCAGGGGATTTGGTGGCCAATGCCCCCCATGTTCCTGTGCATCTTGGCTCCATGTCTGACAGCATCAAAGTGGTCATGCGTGAGAACCCTGATGCGGCCGATGGCGATGCCTTCATGCTCAACGCACCGCATAACGGCGGAACGCACCTGCCTGATGTGACTGTGGTCACTCCGGTTTTTATCGATGGGCAGCCGCGCTTCTGGCTGGGGTCACGAGGGCATCACGCCGATATCGGTGGGCGGACGCCAGGTTCTGCCCCGCCTGACAGTACAACCGTTGAGGAAGAAGGTGTCGTAATCGAAAACACCCGCCTTGTGGCCCAAGGGCGCCTGCTTGAGGCCGAGGCCCGCGTAATTTTGACGTCCGGTATCTACCCTTGCCGCAACGTCGATCAGAACATGGCGGATCTCAAAGCACAGGTTGCTGCGAATGAAACAGGCCGCAGGGAGCTTTTGAAACTGGTGGACAGTCAGGGCTTGGATGTTGTCTGCGCCTATATGGGCCATGTCCAACGTAACGCTGAGCACAGCGTGCGCGCTGCTATCAAGACCCTGAAAAATGGTTGTTTCAGCTATCCGATGGACATCGGCCAAACCATCAAAGTTGCCCTGACTGTTGACGCTGAAAAGGGAGAGGCCACCGTCGATTTTACTGGGACCAGTGCCCAGCATTCCGGCAATTACAACGCTCCGCTCGCGGTCTGTCGTGCCGTTGTGCTTTACTGCTTCCGAACTTTAGTTGGTAAAAATATACCGCTGAACGAAGGGTGCCTAAAACCGCTCAATATCATGGTGCCAGATGGCTCAATGCTCAATCCCACGGCTGGGGCCGCCGTGATTGCAGGCAATACCGAAGTCTCTCAGGCTGCATGCAACGCACTCTTTGGCGCGCTGGGCGTGATCGCGGGATCTCAGGCTACAATGAACAACTTTGTCTGGGGCAATTCAGAATTCCAGAACTATGAGACAATCTGTGGGGGCACCGGGGCAGGCCCGGGTTTCAACGGTTGCGATGCTGTGCAAACCCATATGACAAACACCCGAAGCACCGATCCTGAGATCCTCGAAAAGCGCTTCCCAGTCCGCCTCGAAGAATGGCGGATCCGGGCCGATGCAGGCGGCGAAGGGGCATGGCAAGGCGGCAAAGGCTGCCTGCGGCGCTTGCGCTTTCTATCCCCTGTTACAGTGACCGTGCTCTGCGGGCACCGCCAGATCCCACCCTTTGCATGCGCAGGCGGCACTCCGGGTCAAACCGGTCAAAATTGGGCGGAACTGCCCGATGGCACACGGATCAACCAAGGCGGAAATGATGAAATCGATCTCCCAGCGGGCGCAATCTACGGAATGAAAACACCCGGTGGCGGTGGTTGGGGAAGCCTGCAATAGCGCGCCTCTTCTCTCCACTCTTCATCTTTCCCCAAATACCTCGGCGAGCACGAGAGGCGGCGCCTCTCGTTCGCGGCGCAGGCCGCGACCCGCCCCAATGCCACAGGCCCAAAGGGCAGAAGGGGGAGGCGGGTTGGCTAACACTCAATATCCTTTGCTACTCGTAAGTAAGCGCGCGCGCTTTGCCCCGAAATACCCAATAAGCCAACGCGGTGTAAGCAAGGATAGTGGGCAAAACGATAACCGTGCCTGCCAAAATGATGATCAATGCCGAAGGGTGCGAGGCCGCCTCATAGATCGTCAACTGCTCTGGCACCACATAGGGGTAAAACGAATAGGCAAGCCCAAGGAACGCAAGAATAAACAGCGTCATAGATGCAACAAACGGGCTCCACGCATAGGCATCATTCTCCCTGGGCAAAGTCCGCAACTTCCACCACAAGAACGCCACCAGAAGCCCCGATAGGATCGGCAAAGGCGCAAGGTAAAATACGTCTGGGAAACTGAACCATTTTTCAAAGATGCGCGGCGAGACAAAAGGCGATGCTATCGAAATCGCCCCGATCCCAAGGATCAGCCCCCAGATACCGCCTTTGGCCCAACCAACGGCCTTTTTCTGAAGGCCCCCTTCGGTTTTCAGGATCAGCCAACATGCTCCGATAAAGCTGTATCCCACGGTCAAAAACACTGCCGTGAGCGTTGCAAAGGCCACATGCCCAAAGGTCCATGTCAGCCCCATGATATACATACCCAGCATAAAGCCCTGCGCCAGCGACGATATCGTCGAACCCGCAAAGAACACTTTATTCCACATTGGCTTCCACTCGGCAGGGGCCTTGGCCCGAAACTCGAACGCCACGCCGCGCATGATCAACCCAATCAACAGCACAGCGACCGGCAAGTAGAGAGATGTCAGGATCACCCCGTGGGCTTGAGGGAACGCGACAAGAAGCAAACCTACAGCCAAGACAAGCCATGTTTCGTTGGCATCCCAGAACGGCCCGATAGACGCGACCATGCGATCTTTTTCTGCGTCTTCAGCAAAGGGGAACAGTGCACCTACTCCAAGATCGAAGCCGTCAAGCACAACATAAATCAGGATCGAAAGGCCCATTAGGGCCGCAAAGGTCCACGGTAGCCAGATCGCGGGGTCGCCAAACAAGGTCATCATGGCAAAGGTCCATTCCTAAAGGATCGAAAGGGGTGGAAGGGCCGCGCACGGCCGCTCCAAAGAGGTTCATTCAGCGGGCACATGTCTTGGCCGTTGATGCAGGTCACCCGCCGCCAGGTCGCTCAGGGCTTCGCCAGTTTGCGGCAGATTGCCATCGATGCCATCGCTCTTGGCTGCCTTGCGGGCGAGGTAAAAAATCACGCTTACATAGGCCACAAGCAGCAGCACATAGACCGTCAGATAGGCGACAAGCGTGGTCAGAACGAATGGCGCAGGGACATCCGCCACTGCCGCTTCGGTGGTCAAAACACCGTTCACAAGCCAAGGTTGGCGCCCGATTTCCGTGGTGTACCAACCGGCCAAAGTGGCGAGCCAGCCGGAAAAGCTCATTCCGACAAGCCCATAGAGCCAGAGCTTTGGTAGCCGTTCGAGCCGGAAACGTTTACCGGTCTGAGGGTCACGTCTGGCAATCCATGCCAGTGTGCCCCAGCTGACGAACAGCATTAGCACTCCGGTGCCAACCATAATCCGGAATGACCAGAAAACCTTGCCTACGGGCGGGTGCATAACTGTTCCGTCTTCCAGAACAAAATCGTTAAGGCCGGGAACAACGCCTTGTGGGTCATGGGTCAGAATGATCGAGGCGAGATATGGAATCCGTATTGCATAGTCATTGCGGCGCTCTTCTTCGTTTAGAATGGCAAACAGGTACAAAGGTTTGGCGGGTCCGGTTTCCCAGTTGCCTTCCATCGCCGCCACTTTGGCCGGCTGGTGCTCTAAAGTGTTTAACCCGTGCATGTCGCCTGCATAGATCTGAATGGGGATCAGAATCGCGGCCAGCCACAAGCCGGTTCTCAGCCCTGTTTTCGCATCCTCGCTGCGATCGCCCACGAGCCATCGAAAGGCACTGATGCCCACGACTAGAAACGCGACGGTCAATCCAGACGCCAGCAGCATATGCACCAACCGGTAAGGGAGGGAAGGGTTGAAGATGATTGCAAACCAATCCGTTGCAAAGACC
>CALKJA010000084.1 GCA_937995865.1 uncultured Paracoccaceae bacterium
CACACCTTTTTACACACCTTGGGTGTGTAGCCATTTTCTTCAATGAAATCAGTGGGAGTGGCGACCCCGGCAGGATTCGAACCTGCAACCTGCCCCTTAGGAGGGGGCTGCTCTATCCAGTTGAGCCACGGGGCCGCGCGGGCTCATATCGGGCCAAATGGGGGCGGGGGTCAAGCGGGGGGCGCACGGGCCGGGCCCGCGTCTACTACTGCGCCGCGCGGGCGGCGGTCAGGTTGTCCCGCGCGATGGGCAGGAACCGTTCATCCGTTGGCAGCAATATCCCGCGGGCCTGCATGTCCTCTAGCCGTTGTACAACCTGCCCCCAATGCGCCACGGCGTTCCCCGGATCTGCTTGCGCCAATTTCCAGTTGGACACGACCAAATCCCGCGACCAGCCCGCGTTCCCGGGGTCCTGCTGCGCAAGCGTTTGCGCGATCTCCAAACCCTGCTCATAGGCCGCAAGCGCCTGTGTCAGATCGCCCTGCGCAACGTGCACATCGCCGACCTTGTTGAGGGAAACGGACACATCCCGCAGCCGGGTTGGGTCGGTTGGGGCATCCTCCAGACGTGCTTGAAAAAGTGCTAGGGCGCTCTGATCGCGTTCTGCGGCCGGGAACAAATACCCACGGCCACGGTCGACGTCACCTAGCTCTAATAGCGTTGCGGCGTCGGCGCGGCTGCCGGGTGTTATGTGACGTCTGGCTGACACCAGCGCGGCCTCAGCCCCATTCAGATCGCCGATTTGCGTGCGGCGCAGGCGGCACTCCCGCCAATATTGAACGTTCTCTTGGGCAAGATAGGCAGCAGCACATAAAAGCGGCTCGGCCTTGGATGCATGGAACGGATATAGTAGGGTGGCTTGTGCATGTTTTGACCGGGCCTCTTCGCTGCGCAATTCGGCGCGGCGGTCAGCAATTTTGTCGTCCAGACGCGCGAAGGCCTCGCGCGCTTCGTCGGGGTTCGATGCGTTGAAGGCCGCGATCACGGCGTTCACCTCTTGCGCCCAGTCCGGACTGATCGCGGCGAGCGCTTCAAGATCAGCTTGGGCGCGGTCCCTTTGGGCAATCAGGGCGGCTTCGTGTTCTGGCGAGACATAACCGATCTCTTGGGCGCCTGCGATGAGGATCTTTTCGTCGATCTGAATGACGGGTTAGACGGTGCCCATACCCAGAATAACGACAAACCCGACGACAAGGGCAACCAACGCCACGCCAAAGGCCCCCATGCCAAGCGTGATTTTCATATCCCGCCCGGCGGTTGCCTGACCTATGCCGATACCCGGGGGGTGGCCAGTGGCCCCGGGTGCTACCGCTTTGGGGCGGTGTTGCCCTTAAAGATCATTTCGCCCTCTGCTGCGGCGCGGCGGACATCGACGCCTTCATTGGCCTCAAACACCATGTTGCCCTTGGCGATCAGCTCTTCTGCGCGGATGGCGACGGAGGGGCGCAGCTCTGTCGGCAGGGATTGCAGCGCGGTCAGGACCTCGCCTGCCAGACGCTGTACATCCGGGTCCGTGTCCGCGGTGCTTTTGTCCAGCTCGCTGCCCAGTGCGGCCTCATAGGCGGGCAGAACTTTGCCCGCCTCAAGCACCGCGACACCGGTCACCCCGTGGTCTTGCTTGAGACGCTCCTTGAGCTTGGCAAAGGCCTCTTTCCCGGCGGTCTTGGCAAATTCGGTTGAGGCGGCACCGCCCAGGGCGGCTGCCGCGGTCAGGATCGGCGTAAGGAATTCTGAAATCATTTTGTCACTCTACAGGTCGATACGCTGAACCTCAGCGCGCAGACCCTTTCGCGCAACAAAAACCACCCCGGACACGGCCCAGCGCGCGACAGCTTTGGACAATTGCGCCCCGGCCGTCTAACGTCGCCAAAACACGCCCCGATCAGCACAGGCCAGACCATGACAACGCGCCCCATTCCCCCCCGCCGCCCGCTGACCCTGCGAGACGTTTCCGAGGCGTCTGGCGTCTCGGAGATGACCGTCTCCCGCGTGTTGCGGAACCGGGGAGATGTAAGTGCAGCGACCCGTGAAAAGGTTCTGACGGCGGCTAAAACGCTGGGCTACGTGCCCAACAAGATCGCAGGTGCCTTGGCCTCGCAACGGGTCAATCTGGTGGCGGTCATCATCCCGTCCCTGTCCAACATGGTGTTCCCCGAGGTGATGGGCGCGATCTCTAACACGCTTGAAGGCACCGGCCTTCAGCCTGTGGTTGGGGTCACCAATTACACGCCCGAACGCGAGGAGCAGGTCCTGTATGAGATGCTGTCATGGCGGCCATCTGGGGTGATTATCGCGGGGCTGGAGCAAACGGACGCGGCCAAAGCGATGATGCGCAATTCGGGCATTCCTGTTGTGCAGATCATGGATGTGGACGGTACGCCCGTCGACAATTCCGTTGGGATCTCCCATCGCCGCGCAGGTCGCATGATGGCCCAGCAGATCCTAAAGGCCGGGTATCAGAATATCGGCTTCATGGGCACAAAGATGCCGCTGGATCACCGGGCCCGCAAACGGTTCGAAGGCTTCACCGAGGCGCTGGCCAAAGGCGGCGTGCAGGTCGCGGATCAGGAATTCTATTCCGGCGGCTCAGCGCTCGCCAAAGGCCGCGAGATGACAGCCACGATGCTCGAAAGAAACCCCGATCTCGATTTCCTGTATTACTCAAATGATATGATCGGCGCGGGTGGGCTGCTGTACCTTCTGGAACAGGGCATCGATATCCCCGGCCAAATCGGCCTTGCAGGGTTCAACGGTGTTGAACTGTTGGATGGCCTGCCCCGGCAGCTCGCCACGATGGATGCCTGCCGCTATGACATTGGCGTTAAAGCGGCTGAGATTATTCAGGCGCGCGTTGAGAATACAGAGGCAAGCCCGGTGAGCCTTGAACTAACGCCGAAGATCGCGTTTGGCGATACGCTCAAACGCAAACTCGGCGGGTAAGCCACTCTCGCTGTCGCCCGATTTGCCGGGCAACCCCCAAACATGTTCGGAGGCTGCCCAGTTCTACCCACTCAATGCCCCTGCGCCACCAAGGTCATATAGCACCCACAGGCCACGGCATTCACCGTCTCCTTATCCAGCCAGCCAGCCCATGCACACACAGCCATACGACGCCGCCAGCCCCAGATACGTCGCCCGGTGACACCAGCATGCACGGGTAATTTTCTTCCAAAACTTCATCATATTGATCACCATTCAGTTAAGTTCGAATGGACGTCCGACGGGGGGCTACCCCGCCCTCTGCAGATGAAACAAAAATGCGCCTTTACGTAGGCAATTACCGTGACCTAGATGACCCCCAGTTGCCCCTGCATTTGACATTCTGTGACTTCTGATTTCGAACCTTTCGGCCAAGCCATCAAATCCGCCCGCCTGTGACGCGGCTGGACTCTGGAACAATTGGCACACGAGGTTCTGGGAAATTAGGACCGCAAACCCAATTGCTCCCAGATCAAGCAGGGGAAAAAGAAACTCTCGGCCCTCACGATCCAGAAATTCGCAGACAAACTCGCCATCGACGCGGCCCTCACGGCCCCGCTTCTTGGCCTGCCCCTACCGGACGCGGACAAACGCACTCAAACAGATGATGCCGCCGAAACTCGCGCCGCAGATACCGAGACGCTGGCCATCGCGCTTGCTTACAAATACGCCGAAGGCAACCCGACTGATTTTGAGGGCGCGCTAAAGGCGATCGAGGCTGCTTTGGAGACCGCCGCCGACCAAAAGGCGCGCGATGCGCTCCCCTCCAATATCGATGCCGCCGTGGATAAGGTCCTCGCGGAAGTGGCCCGGCTTAATGAGGATGGTAAGCCCGAAGATGCCGACGCCTATTTGATGGAACAGGTCGAGACCGCACATGCGGAACTGGAACGTCAAAAAGCCCAACTGGAACGCTACTATGATCGCGCCATCACACAGGCCGTGCTCATCCGCAACGCGGACGCCTATGCGCAGCGGCACCTCAATCGCATCCAGCTCAATGCGCCTAGCGCAGAAGATCAATATGATCAGATGCGCACTGCTTTTATCGAACGGAGCAGTGGGGTTTTCGATTTGGCGCGCCGTTTGCCTTAGACTCCGCCATCGATCTTGCCTGGAAATCGCACCAACAGCCATCATCCTTGCAGGCGCTCAAAACAACCTTGCCATTGCCCTTTCGGAGCAAGGCATCCGCACTGATGGGCCACCCGGTGGATTGGGCCGAAACTCAGGGAAATCTTGCCATTGCCAGTTTGGATTGGGCCGAACATCTCAGCTATCGTCACGCCAACGCCACCCGCCTGCGCGACAAAATCCTAACCGCGCTTGATGCGTTGCCGGAAGGCTGATGCCGAGTGCATCTGCCCCGTGGCGTGTTCACGCAATCTTAATCACCGTTAACGCCGCCACGGAAAAATCATGTGCATGGGTTGTGTATGGGTTGTGCATCACATGTGCCCCGCGATTTTTGTGTGGCGTGAAAATCGTAAACCCGGCGTGCGGGCCCTTTACGCGGGCCGGAATCCGGTTACCTCTTGCCACATGCTTCTGACGGTCCGCGATATCATCAAAACCTTTCCCGGCGACCCGCCGCATCCCGTTTTGCGGGGTGTGTCTTTGGATCTGGCTGCAGGTGAAACCTTGGCCCTGACTGGCGAAAGCGGGTCCGGCAAATCAACGCTTTTGCACATTATCGGCGGGCTGGAAGCGCCGGATGCGGGGCAGGTCACGTTGGGAGGGGCATCGCTTGCGGGTCTGTCTGACACCGCGCTTGCGCAGATTCGGCGATGCAAGATTGGCATTGTTTTTCAGCAGTTTAACCTCATCCCTTCGCTGACGATTGCGGCGAACCTCTCTTTTCATGCGCGGCTGGCGGGCCGCGAGGATGCAGGCTGGTCGGCGCAGATTGCCTCTGAGCTTGGCTTGTCTGACGTGCTGCATCGATATCCAGAGCAACTGTCCGGTGGGCAGCAACAGCGCGTGGCCATCGGACGCGCCATCGCCGCGCGGCCCTCGCTGATCCTTGCGGATGAGCCAACCGGAAACCTTGACGAAGACAGCGCGGATAGCGCTTTGAAACTGCTTACTAATTTGACCAAGGAAGTGAATTGCGCCCTACTCATGGTCACACATTCGCCCACAAGAGCCGCCACAATGGACCGAACGATCCACCTATCCAAAGGCCATTTCGCGTGACCAAAACGGCGCTCTTTGCATTGCTTTCCCATTGGCGCTCGCAACCGTTACAATTTGCCGCCCTGTTGCTTGGTCTTGCGGCTGCAACAGCCCTTTGGACAGGGGTGCAAGCGATCAATTCTGAGGCGCGAAAAAGCTATGACCGGGCGGCACAGGCATTGGGCCAAGGCACTGAGGTCAGGCTGGTTTCTGTGGATGGCGGCGGGATTCACCGGGAAACGTTCGCCGTTTTGCGGCGGGCGGGTTGGCAGGTCTCTCCCGTTGTTGAAGGTACATTTCAAACCGGCGCGTTCCAGGTGCAAGTCCGTGGTGTTGATCCTTTTACCTTGCCACCCTCAGCGGCAAGCCCGGACCTTTTGGATCAAGGGCGGTTGGCGCGGTTTCTTGATGGCGAACTTATCCTTACCCATGCGGATGTGGTGCCGGGCCTTACCGCGCTTGGCCTTTCCGCAGAGATTGTGCCAAACGTACCCGCAGGTCAGGCTATGATGGATATCACCGCCGCGTGGGATGTACTAGAAACGAGCAATTTCAGCTATTTGATACTGACGGAAACGCGAACAAACGGCTTGCCCGCTTTGGCCGATCTGGTGCCCCAGTTGGAGCGGATCACTCATGAACCGGAGGGTGATATTGCGCAGCTCACACAGTCATTTCACCTGAACCTAACTGCGTTTGGGCTTCTAAGCTTCGCCGTCGGATTGTTTATCGTACACGCGTCCATCGGGCTTGCCTTTGAGCAGCGTCGGGGCATGTTTCGGACCCTCCGCGCGCTAGGACTATCAGCGGGTAGATTGACGGCGTTGCTGGCCGTTGAAACACTGCTGCTTGCAACGCTGGCTGGGGCCCTTGGCATTGGGTTGGGCTACCTTATCGCCACGGCGCTGCTACCTGGAGTCGCGGCTACTTTAGACGGCCTATATGGCGCGTCAGTTGCCGGGTCTCTAACCCTTGATCCAACATGGGTCGCCAGCGGCTTTGTCATTACCTTTGCGGGTGCAGCCGCCGCCTCTGCGCAAAGTCTTTACCGTGTTGCAACGCTCCCGATCCTTGCGCCGGCAAAACCACGCGCTTGGGCGATGGCATCCTCCAAAGCGCGGCCCCGCCAAGCGGTGTTTGGTGCCCTTCTCATGTTAGTTTCCTTGGGCATCGCGGCGTTTGGCTCCGGTCTTGTCGCTGGATTCTTGATGCTTGGGGCGCTGCTGTTCGGCGCGGCATTGCTTTTACCCTCCGCGCTGAATGCTACGCTGCGGTTGCTTTCACCGTTTGTGCGCGGTCCAGTCTTTGAGTGGGCCCTCGCTGACACGCGGCAGCAGCTGCCGGGCCTGTCTCTAGCGCTAATGGCGCTCATGCTTGCGTTGGCAACGAATATCGGCGTGGGCACTATGGTTTCGTCCTTTCGGCTGACCTTCACCGGGTGGTTGGATCAAAGGCTGGCCTCTGAGGTTTACGTGACCGCTGAAAACAGCGCACAGGCGCAAGACGTGCACCGTTTTCTTGACGACCAAGCCGATGCAACGCTCCCAATCCGGGCTACATCTACGCCCTTAATGGATCAACCGGGGCAGATCTTTGGCGTTGTTGATCATCAGACCTATCGCGACGGCTGGCCGCTTTTGACCTCGAGTAATTCTCCCTGGGAGGCAGTCGCCCAAGGCTCAGGCGTACTGATAAACGAACAGCTTTGGCGGCGTACAGATCTGATCCTTGGCGCCGATCTAGAGCTTTTGCCAGGCTGGGTGTTGCCTGTTGTGGGAGTGTATTCCGATTACGGCAATCCAAAGGCGCAAGCGATTGTTGCACAGAGCGATCTTTTGGGCAGGGTGCAAGGAGGTATCTCAACCCTTGGCTACGCGGCACGTACGGGCCGGCCCAGCGAGCTACGGGACGGTTTGATCACATTGGGTGTGCCTGCAGGAAACATTCGAAATCAGGCACAAGTCAAAGCATTCTCGCTGAACGTGTTTGATCGGACGTTCCTTGTTACTGGGGCGCTAAACCTGCTGACGCTTGGAGTTGCGGCTTTTGCGATACTCGCCGCGCTCACAACACTCGCGACAATGCGTTTGCCGCAACTTGCACCGGTTTGGGCGATGGGGATCACGCGTGCACAATTGGCGCGCATAGAACTATTGCGGTCTGCCCTATTTGCGGCGTTGACCTTTGTCTTCGCGCTGCCGTTGGGTTTGGCACTGGCCTATGCGCTCTTGGCAGTCGTAAATGTGCAAGCATTCGGTTGGAGGCTTCCGATGCACACTTTTCCGCTGGATTGGTTAAGGCTTCTGATCCTTGCCATCCTTGCAGCACTCATCGCGGCCTCCTTTCCAGCGCTGCGGTTGGCGCGCCTCGCGCCATCGCGGCTGCTTAAGGTGTTTGCCGATGAGCGTTAGAGTTCTTTTGTTTTGGCTTTCTATGACCATCGCAGCCAGCGCCCAAAGCTTTGCAGGCTTGGGCGAAGGCGCGGACGGGTTTGCCCTGCCCAAGCGTGGGACTGCGTTTGAATTTCCGCGCGACTATGGCGCGCATCCTGAGTATCGGATCGAATGGTGGTATGTGACGGCCAACCTCACCGGAACAGACGGGCGTGAATATGGGGTGCAATGGACGCTTTTCCGTTCGGCGCGTGCACCCCGAATTGGGGGGTGGCGCAGCCCTCAGACATGGATGGGCCATACCGCCCTGACCACGCCCGAAGCACATTTCGCTGCCGAGCGTTTTGCGCGCGGCGGCATCGGACAAGCGGGCGCAGCGGCAGACCCCTTTGACGCATGGATTGATGATTGGTCTCTTACCTCTCAGGGATCAGGCTATGACGGCTTGCGCATGAAGGCGCGAACGGCAGAGTTTGCATTTGAGCTGGATCTGACCGCCGAAGGTCCAATGGTGTTTCATGGTGACAATGGGTTTTCGGTAAAATCCGCTGAGGGCCAAGCCAGCTACTATTTCTCACAACCTTTTTATGCGGTGAGCGGGGCAATCCAAACCCCAAATGGTCAGATGGACGTCACCGGACATGCTTGGTTGGACCGGGAGTACTCTTCGCAGCCGCTGGGCCGTACTCAATCCGGATGGGATTGGTTCGCGCTTACCTTTGAGAGCGGGCATCGGTTGATGACGTTTGCATTGCGTGACAGCCAAAACGCCGCATTTTCTTCGGGCAGTTGGATCTCGCCAGATGGGACTTTTACCTCCATTTCGGATGGGAGCATCACCGCGACCCCCCTTCGCACCTCCACCGTAAATGGCCGCGAGGTTCCAACAGAATGGCGGCTCGAATACCCGGCCCGTAGCGTTGACATCACCGTTAGTGCCATAAACCCGCAGGCTTGGAATGATCTTGCATTTTCTTATTGGGAGGGACCAGTGCGAGCAACTGGCACACACATCGGCAAAGGGTATTTGGAAATGACTGGCTATGAGTAACACATGGCACGAAACCCTGCCCGCAACTCTAAACCGCGCTTGGTCTTTGCTTGAGCGTGGCACAAAGGACGGACGGCATGCAGCACGGTTCCCCACTTTGGCGACGATCTCTGAAACCGGGCCGCAACAAAGAACACTGGCCCTACGCAAGGCCAACCGCGCAGATGCCACTCTCACTCTCTATACCGATGCCGCCACACCAAAGGTTACCGAGCTGACCAAAGATGCCCGCGCCTCACTCCATATTTGGGACCAAACCAGCCAGATCCAGCTGCGCATTGCAGCCACTGTCGTTATGGAACCCGGCACCGCCGAGATATGGGAACAAATGCCTCAGGGCGCGAGAACAGTGTATGGCGTTGAGCCGCCGCCCGGAACACCGATCAGCGACCCAGAGGGTTTTGACCGCACCCCGAATTTCAAAAAGTTCCTGGAGCTTACCTTGCACGTTCGCGGCCTTGAACTCGTCGCACTTGGTCTTCCCGTTCACCGCCGTGCCGTTTTTCGCGCAGCAGACAGATGGACAGGCCAATGGCTTGCCCCATAAAGGGCATACCTATCTTCATCTTTCCATAAATACCTCCGCCGGAGGCAATGCCGCCAACGGCGGCCCCGTTACAAAACGGAGCTGTCCTCATCGTCGGCGATATCCTGCGGTCCAACCCTGTCGGCCAGATGCTTGAGCCAAAGCACCACCTCACGCTGATCAGCATTGAGCGATGAGCTTTCAATCACTTGCTCCGCCCGATCACGCAAATTGGGCCATCGCGAATAAAAATCTGCGAGATCCTGTATCGGACCCTTATCAAAATTCCGTTCAATCATCATTTTATGAGCATAAGCAACCGGCGGTGTAATTGCCGCGTGAAAAAAGTGTGAAACGCTTTTCGGGGGGGGCCTGCTTTGTTACGCCTAGTAAAGCATCGGGGGTAGGCGGAGCTGTGAGCATCGGGACTAAATACCTTGAAATCAGCCTATTTGGGGCCTGCGTTGTTCGCGGGCTCTGTGGGGTTGAGTTCGAAATCAGCGGCGCCAAGCACAAAGGTCTATTCGCAATTCTGGCTACAGCTCCGAACGGTCGGGCCACGCGCGCACATTTGCAACAAATGCTCTGGGGTATGTCGTCGTATGACGGTGGACAGCAATCGCTTCGCCGCGCGCTGTCTGACATCAAGCGCACAATGGGCGAGACCTATGTTGAAGTCATTGCAGCAACCAATGCTGAAATCACGCTAGATATGTCGAAGGTCCGGTTGAGCGGTCAACCAGGACACGGCACTTTTCTCGAAGGGTTGGGAATACGCGAAACCGCCTTTGCGGCGTGGCGCAATCAGATCCGCGCGAACCCGGATCAGATCTATGCGCTATACGGCCCGACCCACGCGACCCCAACGCAAGCCATCCTTCCCTCGGTATCGATCTTGCCGTTCCGAGTGGTCACTGGAGATCAGAAGCACTCGGTTCTGGGCGATTACTTGGCCGAACAAATCTGCCGCTCCATGTCGCGCTCTCGTTTGGTCGCGGTGATCTCGCATTTATCTGCTCGTGCACTGTCCGCCACGTCTGTCGCGCTGTCTGATATCCAGGAAAAGCTATCGGTTGACTACTGCCTAACCGGATCGATGCGAGCAATGGATGATCGGATCTTTCTAGACGCCGATTTCATCGACGCGCGCACCGGCCGCATCCTGTTTACGCGCAGCTTTGATGGACCCATGGCGGAATTCCTCACTGGCGAAAGCGCCGCCGAGTTCGAGCTGGTTGCTGCAGTGGGCCGTGCCATCGCCTCGGACGCTATCCAACACACGCAAAAGCGCAGGCTCCGCGACATCGAAGATCACCATTTGCTCATTGCAGGCGTTGGTCAAATGAACCAATTGCGCTTTTCATCCTTCATGCAAAGCCGTGAGATGATCAAAGAGGCAATTCGGCGCGCCCCTCAAACTTCCGAAGCCCACGCGTGGCTTGCGGATTGGTACGTCAAAAGCATTTTCAACGGTTGGTCGACCGACCGCCAACAAGATATCCAGCACGCCAAGGACTGCACAGCACGTGCACTCGACATAGATCCCGAAAATGCCTTTTGTCTCACGATGGACGGCACCGTTCACAATGCGCTTGGCGCGGACCCGATGCATGCCGAAAGCCAATTCGATCGCGCCCTTTACCTCAACCCAAATGAAAGCATGTCTTGGTTGCAAAAAGGCGTTCTTTTGGCCTTTCAGGATCGTACAGAGGATGCAGTAAACGCCGTACAATCCGCGCAGCGTCTTTCGCCGTTGGATCCATTTGGATACTTTTACGACAGCTTAACGGCCACGGCATACCTTAGCCGGCGCGATTGGGAAAACGCGCTGCTCTATTCCGAACGTTCGCTGGCCCATAATGATCGGCACACATCGACTTTGCGGGTCAAGATTGCAGCCCTCACCAACCTAGGTGAAATGGACCGCGCCCGCGCAACATCAGTACAGCTCCTGCGCCGCGATCCTGATTTCACCATCAGCGGCTATATCGCCACCCACCCCGCAGCCGAAAACGCATCTGGCCGGATCGTAACCGACGCCTTGCGACGTGTCGGAGTGCCTTAGCTGTCTTTCGAAACAAGCCCACCCTTCCCTTTTTCAAGCGCCTAAACGGAGAGAACAAATATGTCTGGATTTAACGGCCTCAACGGTCTGAACGGCTTGAATGGTCTCAATGGCTTAAACGGCCTCAATGGATTGAACGGCCTCAATGGTCTCAACGGTTTGAATGGCCTCAATGGGTTGGACGGCTACCCCGTCGGAGAAAGTCAGACCGTTGCGGCAGGTATTCGCCATGTGGCCGGGCACGCCCCCATTCCGGTGGGTGATGTCAACGACGACGCGCGCAGCAACGATGAGCAAATGGGACTGTGGTCCGATCAGGTGCGCGGTTGGATCTATATTACTGACTTCTTGCGCAACTATAGCTGGCAGACAGCGGATGAAAGTATCACGCTACGTTGGGCCAACCGGCCCATGCTGACATTGAACCGCCCCTCCAATGCGCTTTTGGTTTCACAGTTGGATTTCCTGCACAGCTATATGGATTTGCGCGCAGATCGCGGCGGTGAAATCCTTGGCCAGCGCGGCTCATTGGCTGGGCACTTCGCCTTCATCCTTGGGCTGACCCCTGCCCGGCACGCCAAGACATTTGAGCTTCTGGAGCTAACGCAGCTTTTGTGCTCGCACGCGGTGATGATCCCAAAACACCACCTATGTATCCGTCGCCCGGATCAGTTGGACGGCCGCATCATGCCAATGATCGAAACACCCGGTCACGGTGCGTTTCCATCTGGCCATGCGACGCAGGCAATGGCGATTGCAACGGTTTTGGCGGCTGTGTTGGATGCCAAAGAGGATCATTTCCCCGACGCTGCAGCGCGCAAAGCATTGCTGTTCAAACAAGCGGAACGGATCGCAGCGAACCGGACTGTAGCGGGCGTACATTATCCCGTGGACAGTTGGGCCGGTGGCTCTTTGGGGCGCGAAGTGGCACGGGTTTTGGTGGCGTCAGCCACGGCCAAGCGGAACCGCTCTGCTATACTCACCACACAGACTTACACCCCACAGGCAGATCAGGACTACACCTACGCGGCCTTCTCAGGTGCAGATCAGGATGTAAGTGGCTCCAAGTACAAAGTGGCGCATTCCGGCCCGATCGCATGGCTGTGGACTAAGGTGATGTCTGAGTTTCTTTGAACGGACCCACCTTTCACGAATTGCCTTGACCCAAGGAGCCAACTGATGACAGCCGATACCCCTAACCTACCGCCTTCAACCGCGTGGGCGTTTGGACCAGGCCGCGCACATGACTTTTTTGCAACCCGGATGGCGCGCAAACCGCATCACTTAACCGGGGTTCTGGAGCGTGCGGCCGGGCATACAGTCACAGCATCGCCGGCGCTTTTGGGCAACGAAGTGCTGCTCGCACCAACGCTTTGGGCTGGGCTGCCTAACCCCCGATTTCTTCCTTTCATACTTGGGAATGCAGCCACGCAAGCCGAGGTTTCAACGGTTACCGCACAGGCGCTTGATGGGTTTTGGTCCGGAATTGGGCAAGCTGGTGTCACGACTCCGGGCGGCGGGGGTATGGGGCCCAAAGCGGCACCCGAAGCCTTGATGACCAGCGGCTTCCCACTGCGTCAGGACACAATCGATTTTACGGCGTCAGGCATAGCGACCATCGATAAGGCTAACGGGATCGACCCCGCCAAACCGCTGATCGTGGTTGGTATCATTGATGACGGCATCCCTTTTGCGCACAAGGCATTTGACGCGGCAGACGGAACAACCCGTGTAGAAAGCGCGTGGGTGATGGGCGTGCCGGGCGACGGCTCGGGCGCGCAGCGCTTTGGACGTGAAATCACCCGCAAAACGATAATGGACCTACGCGCCACGCATGGCGCTGATGAGGATGCGATCTATCGCGCGGCCGGTGTTCTAGGCGGCGTCACACGCCCGTCTTCCCCGCTGAGTTTTGACACCTCACATGGCGCACATACGCTGGGTGCGCTTGCAGCGGATCAGGATGCGCAGGTGCGGATCATTGCTGTGGATCTTCCTCCGGCGGCCACGTGGGACACATCAGGCTATGGCAAGGATATGCTTCTAATCTCTGCCCTGCATCACATCTTCGATCGTGCTGATAAGCTCGCCGCAGCGCATGGGCACAGCACGCTTCCGATGGTGCTCAATCTATCATATGGCTATTCCGGCGGAGCCCATGATGGCAATGGAACCGTAGAATCCGCAATGGATGAGCTGATCATGGCCCGCCGTGCTGTTGCGCCAACAGCGCTAACAATGCCTTCGGGCAATATGTTCCAAAGCCGGACTCATGCGCAGCTTTCGGCAAGTGAGGCCAAGAAACTGCCTTGGCGCGTGCCTCCGGATGACCGTACGTCGAGCTTTCTGGAGTGCTGGCTACCAGCTGGGGCGCAAATCGCGGGTATGAATTTGACGCTCACCCCTCCCACCACCGCTTCGAACGGCAATCCGGTAACCTTTGCGGGCGCAGATGCAATGGCTGGCCAAACAAGCACCAAGCCGATCCTGATCAACGGTGCACAAGTTGGGCAGATCACAGCCGACCTCACGCGTGGTGGCCGTTGGCGCATAATGATTGCCATTGCACCGACAGAAAGCTCATCTCCCAATGCCGCCCCTTCTGGGATTTGGCATTTAGAGCTTGCCGGGTCAGATGCATTGCTTTGGATCCAGCGCGATATTTCTTACGGCGGCGGCAATACCGGCGCGCGGCAAAGCTATTTTGATGATCCTGATTATGTCTTGTTTGACGAACAGGGCCGATCGGCAGTTTTGGACCAGGCCACATCCTTGACCAAGCGGTACGGCACCCTTAACGGCATGGCCACTGGCACGTCCCCGCTTGTGACTGGGGCTGGCAAGGGCTGGGGCGATGGGGCTGAGCTGTACTCGGCCGCTGCAAGCCCATCAAACATGGCGTGCAAAGTCGATGTCAGTGTGATGATCGCCGCCAACGCGGCTGAAATGGGCCGTACCGGCCTCACCAATCGAAGTGGAGGTTCAGCTCGCATGAATGGCACCTCAGCCGCCGCTCCCGCGATCGGAAATGCACTTGCCTCGCTCATCGCGGAGGCGCAAGCGCAAGACGCAGACAGCGCTTACTTTGCCACGTTGGATCGTTCGGGACGCCTAAGCGCAACGACAAAAGAGCAAGGTAGGTTGGGCGAAGCAATGTTGAACGAATGACCCCACTGCCCACAAGAAACGGACGCCCGAGGCCCAATCAGAAATGGCCACGGACGCCCCCTTCAGCAGTCGGATGAGGGGAGATCTATCCGCCGCTGGATACCTCGGACACAAAATCACGTGAAGCCTCTGTCTCTTCTGTCACTGGTTGTGCACGTGCAAGCGCGCGCAGAATGTCCGCAGAGCGAACACAACCAAGATCGGCACGCGCCGTCAGATCGTCCCAAATAGATTTGGTGCGCAATACAGCAACCACCTCTTGTTCATGCCATTCAGGGAACATGGTTTTGTCTTGGCCGACAGATGCGGGGAAGCGCTGTTGGGCAAGCCCAATCACTTGCCAATCCACGGTAAAGTAAAACACCGTCGCTCCAGGGATCTTGGGTGCAGGATCAGCCAGCAGGGCGTAGCGATCTTGACTGTCTGCACCTAGAACGGTCAAAGCGCAAAGCTCTACGGTTACGCGTCCAGCGGCTGTGACAGTCACGGTATGAACAGTGTCACCAGCGACAACTTGGGACCGCCGAGGATCAAGTGAAACACGACTCAGCCCTTCGATTTCCTTGCCACCGTTCTCTGTAGTCACCGACATAAGGTGATACCCAAGATCCGGGCAGCCAAAGCCAGGGGCGGATTTTGACTGCGCATTCCAATTTCTTAGCACAAGTCCATCACCGATATGAAGACCATGCGCCCCCGCCAACGCGCTTGGGATGATTGCATTCGCTGCAAGCCCGCCAACATCCCGCGAGGTAGTGCCTGTCGCAAGGGGGCCATTCGGCAAGTCACGTGCTGCCAGCATCTCGGTCAGTTCTGCAAGTTCAGCTTCTAGCGCAAGAGGTGTAGCAAGGCGGCTTTGCGGGGCTGCTGGGGATGACGAGCGGACAGAGTCCTCGGCGCCGCCGATCGGACCATCGCTGCCAATCAGACGCGCGCTCGCGTTGCTAAGCCAAGCATCTTGGACCGGCCCAACACGCAGATAGCCGGGCCAAAGCCCTGTAAGCGCGTGCAAATGCGGTGCGTATCCATCAATACAGATTTGTGCAGTTGGAAGATGGGACAAAATCGCAAGCACAAGACTACGATAGGCCATCACGTCTTCACCAGCTTCACCCAAAGACCAAAACGGCAGCGTAATCGCCGCAAATCCGCCTTTGGCGAGCCACCGGCCAAAAGAAGAGCAATCAGCTAATGCGCGGGGATCTTCCAGCTCTGCTCGGAAAACGGGGTCTTGGATTGCCCATTTAGGCGGCGCAGTTGGCCCCATGACGCGCCCGACGGCGCGGGTATCAAGCGGGTTTCCGGTTTCGGGGAAAAGGTCATTCCAGCTGAAATTTTCACCGAATTCAGGTTCAGACGCAGATGCAGCAACTGTCATGGTCATTCCTTCACTCTTTAGTCACGGAACAAAGATCGTCATCCGTAACATATGACTTGACTGTAACGTTAACCAGTTTCTGCCATTTCACGTAGTGAGGAAACCGTGAATTTTGTGCCCATAGCTGGAACACAACCTGAAAATTGGACCCGGAGCCGCGTTGCGGCCAGTAAAATTAGGGGTTTAGCACAACCTCAACAAATCGGCCCGTTCAGAAAAAACTTGGGCGTAACCTATTAAAACGCCAGCAACCACGTGCCTTTGCACCGGTCCCGGTCCCGACAAAGGCGCCTGACCGAAACAAAGACACGAAGCCTATCACTGGTGTTTACAGCAGGTTCGGCAAGAACATCACCAGCCCCTCTGAATAGGTCAGCAGCAGCAAGACAGCCAAAAGTGCAAGAAGCAGCGGTGTGACTTCGCGCACGAAGTCCAGCAGCCTGACCTTCAGAATAGAGCACACTGTAAACATCATAGATCCAAAGGGCGGGGTCACACCGCCGATCATGATATTCACAATCACGATGACACCAAAATGAACCGGATTGACGCCCAAATTGAGCACAGCTGGCAACAAGAGCGGTGTCAGAATGATCATCGCGGCACCGCCCTCGATAAACATCCCAATGGTCAGCAGGAGCACGTTGATAAGCAACAAAAGCACAAACTTGTTGTCGGTCAGTTCGATAAGGGCCCCTGCAATGCTGTGCGGGATTTGTTCAAGCGTCATGTAGTAGCCAAACAAAAGCGCCCCGATGATGATGAACATCACGGTGCTGGTGCCTTGCACGGTTTCGCGCAGGATCGGCACAAAGTGCGCCAGCTTGAGTTCCTTGTAGACGAAGAAACCAATGATCGAACACAAAAACACAGCCACGGCGCCGGCTTCTGTGGGCGTAAACAAGCCAAAACGCATGCCAAGGATAACGCCAAACGGAATAAGCAGCGCAGGAATGGCTTTGCCGAAATACGACAGGCGTTCGCTCGCTGGCGCGGGCTCTGAGCGTGACGGCTTATAGTTTCGACGCTTGGCGATGATCGCGATGGTCCCCATCAGGGCCAAAGCCATCAAAAGCGCCGGAACATAGCCTGCAATGAACATGCTGTGCACGGAAACGTTCGCCAGCAAAGCAAAGATGATCAGGTTGATGCCCGGTGGGATCACAGGGCTGATACAGGACGACGCGGCAGTAACAGCTGCCGTAAATGGCAGATCATAGCCACGCTTGGTCATTTCAGGCGCAAGGATCTTGGATTGCATGGCTGCGTCGGCATTTGCCGAGCCAGAAATACCGCCCATCATGGTACTCAAGATCACATTGACCTGCGCCAGACCACCGGTCTTATGGCCAAGCAACGAGTCTGCAAACCCAAGCAAGCTGCGACTGATCCCGGAATAATTCATCACCGACCCAACCATGATGAAGAATGGAATAGCGAGCAGCGGAAAGGCTTCAGCCGATGTAATGAAGCGCTGCATAACAAGCGCAATCGGCAAGGAACTGTTGAAAAACAGGAAATAGACCAAAGCCGAAGCAATAAGCGAAAACGCGATTGGGATGTTCAGCAGGAACATCACAAACAGCAAGAACATAGGGATGTAATCTTCCATAGCCCTTAACCTCTCTTACGGCTCGATTTTGAGCGATTTGATATCGTTGAGGATGAAACGGACCGTGTGGAATGCCATCAGCCCAAAGCTCAGCACCAGCACAATGTTCACCCAGAAATATGAAACACCCATCACCGGCGTCGTCTTGTTCGAGAGCATGGTATATTCGTAACTCAGGTACGCCAGCACCCCGTTCAGACCGAGCAAGAAAAGTGAAATCACAATCTTAAAGGGAACGAGACCGCCTTTGGGCAGCATCGTCAGGATCACATCAACTCCCATGTGCAGGTTGTGTTTGTAGCATGAACTGATGCCCAGATAGACCGCCCAGATAAAGCACAAGACCGCCAGTTCTTGGCCCCACGGCATGATAAATCCAAATCCGTAGCGTAAGAACACGTTGATGATCACTAAAATGACGGTGATGCTAATGGCGATCGAAGCGAGGATTTCTTCTAAATTCTTGATGAAGGTCATCATGTATCTCGGCTTGTATTTTAGATCACGCAGCCCGGGTGCCGGGCTGCGTGGAGGTTGGTCTTAGTTGCCGCGGATCTTGTCGAGCTCGGCACCGATGACGGCACGAATGTCATCATCCCATGCTGGGAACTCAGTATAGACGCTGGCTGTCAGTGCGCTGAATGCCGCTGTGTCCGCTTCAGCGAAAGTCACGCCTTCTGCTTCCAGCAAACCGCGATACTCTTCATCAAGCTTCACAAGGTTCGCAGTGTTCGACAAAGCGCCCGCCGCGAATTCCTCATCAACAATCACTTGTTGTTCTGGAGTCAGCTTATCCCAGACTGTTGGGGAAATGTAGACGCCAACGGTCCCAAGGAAGTGCTTGGTCATCGACATGACATTCGCAACTTCATAGATCTTCGTGGAGTACATCGTCAGGATCGACCCTTCGAGGCCGTCCACAACACCCTGCTGCACACCTGAGTAAGTCTCAGTGAACGGAATGGCTTGCGGGGATGCGCCCATTGAGCCCAGCGTGCTGATAAAGATCTGGCTGCCCGGCACGCGGATCTTCATGCCATCAAGGTCAGCAGGTGTTGCGATTGGCTTGTTCGTGATCATGTGACGGAAGCCGAACATATAGTCGGCATTGATTATCTTAATGCCTTTTTCTTCGGCCTGAGCTGTCAGATCAGCAACAAGATCTGTGTCCATCATCGCCAGATATTCATCATAGCTGTCATAGAGCATCGGACCAGCCAGCGCGCCAAAGTTCGGGACATAGTCGCCGACATAGGTCAGGTCTTCCACAGCGATCCAGTTGGCGCCATTTACGACCTGCTCAAGGTTATCTTTATAGGTTGGAAGCTGACCACCCGGGAATACGCGGATGTCGACGTCGCCGTCGGTGCGTTCCTTGATCTTGTCGGCAACCTTAATGAGCTCTTGAGTCAGCAGTTCAGATTCTTGGAAAATCAAGCTTAGGTTGATTTCGATTTCGTTGGCTGAAGCGGCTTGAACGCTCATCAGCGTCCCAATTGCGGCTGCCGTAAATTGTTTGATCATTAAGATTTCCTCTCTGTTTGTCACAGGCGACCTGCCGCAGTGCAGGCCTTCCATGAATAGTCGTACGAGCTCGGCTTTTAGCAGAACCGGTTCTTTACGGATTTTGATTTTGTTGGCTGCGCTCATGGGCTACGACGCACTTTTTTCTAGCTAGAAAAAGCCACGCAAACCATGAACCGCACTCAATTTCTTGGCGCTTTATCCCTCCCACTTTGAGCTTGGGCCAGAATCGCCGCGATACGCAAGGCGCTTTTTGCCGCAAAAGCCAGATCAGCAACTGGTGGGGCCTACAAGAAGGATCACGCGCAACTTGATCGTGGGCTATTTAAAACGGCTGCGGAGTGAGGCGCGGCATCGTTGTTTTGCGCTCGGCTATCGATGGTTTGGTTCGTGGCCGATTAAGAACCCGCAATTCATGCCAATGCGGCGGCCTTATGTATTAGGCACACTTGACGCCAATATCGAGGCGTCTCCTCCTGTCAGGATGACATCGCTAAGCGTGATTTCTTGCCCACCAGTCTCGACGCGAATGTCGAGTGTGGAGCCGGGCGAGGTAAAGGTGATAATCACGTCCCGGGATTCGCCGACAGTGACAGAGTCCTCGAGCCGGGCTTCGCTCGCCGTGAATTCACCAAAATCCGGGATGACCAACATGTCGACGCCCGTTTCAAAGTCGCGAATAAAGACTGTGGAGATCGAGGGGTCGTTTAGGTCTTCCGCTTCGATCTGTTCAGCATCGAATTCGGACAGGGCAAGGTGAAGCTGGAAAGTGTCCGCACCGTCGCCGTCAGAGACGTTTGCCGGGGACCCATAGTTTGGGTCGAGCCGAACATAAATGTCGCCGCCCTCGAACGTGATAATATCATCGCCGCCACTTGCATCGATGTTGACCTCGTCGAGTTCAAACAGGGCTTTAGACTCTTCGGATATGGCAATGCATCGTCGCCTACGGTGCCCTTTAGAGTATCGCCGTCGTTGACTTCAAAATCTTGGCCAGCTTCCTGCTCTGGTTCTTCTTCGGGGAGATCCATGTCTGCGGGTTCTGTGTCGTCGCTTGTGTCGGATATGGATCCAAGGCCAGCGAATGCAAGGAAGTACAAAAATGGGATCGAGGACATATCGGGTACTCTCGTTACAATTTGCCCAGCGTGGGTCGCTCTTTGCCAAGAGTCAAACTGAGCGGGGCCGCTGGTGGTTTTCTTGCATGTAGGGCTTTAGTCGATCTCGAACTCGGCGACGGTTTCAAAAAACCCGACCCAAATCGGTGTTGCGTCGAAGAGGAAGCCGGCTTTTGGTGGGGTCATGAAGTTTGCAGAACAGCTCAGGACCCAAAGGCTATCTTTGCATACGCTCCGAAAGCGAGGTTTTTGGTTCTTTTGGAGCCTCATAAGGAACATGCGCGTCAGGCGTCATCTGGGTGGACCGATTATTTGAGCCAACGGTTTCCACGCTTCAGACGGTATCTGGCTGCTCCAAACCGTGTTGGGGTATGGGTCGTTAGCTTAGCAGAACGAAATCAACCCATTGGACTGATTGAGCTGGGCGCACACAAAGACGGAAACGATTGCGAAATTTCATACCAGTTTAACCCAAACTTCTTGGGAAAAGGCTTCACGAAAGAGGCTATTCCGGCAGTCATCAGCCATGCGGCGAATGAAGCTGGTTTGAGCCGGGTCATCGCAGAAACGCAAAGCGCGAATTCAGCTTCCTGACGCTTATTGAGGGAACAAGGAATGGTTGAGATTGAACGGGTTGAGAGGTTTGGAGCGGAGCAGACTATCTTCGCAACCAACTGAAAGCCGCCATTGTGTTACTTGGAACGAACTCATGTCTTGCGCTTGCCGCGACTGTCGGGAAAGCGGGCTGAAGATCTCCTCAAACCGAAGTCCGTTTTGTTCAAAGACAGTCCTTGAAGAAATAGATCAATCGCTGCGGCCAGCGCCAAGGTCGATTGTGCGCAGGAAATGGCCTGTGCAAAGGTGTACCAATGGTCGCTGCTCTTGGCGTCTCCGGCACAGATCGGTTGCTCGTCAGCCTTGCAATTGCGGTGCTGTGTTCGAGCAGAATTGGGCCTTCAGGGCTCGCGCTTTGGAATTGTGTGCAGTACCGAGCAAGAGGGGGAGCCGTGGCAGAAACGCCCATGCCGCAAGAGGTTTGGGGCTTTATTCAAGCTGCTGAACTTCTTCCACGCGCACATAGGTTTCGATGCTTTCGCCCTGAAATCCGTAGACTTCGGGCTGGTGCACATTTGGCAGGATCGCAATGTCGAACAGCCCTTCGATTGTATGCTCAAACCGCAGTCAATGCGCCGTGAGGCCCGTGTCTTTGTCCACGATCTGAAGCGCGCAGATTGGGTATGTGCCGCTCTGGGCTAGGTTTTCGTCTAATGGAAGCCCCTCAAGAATGGCGTTGCGGCGGGGCAGTGACGTACCAATCACGGCGTGTCGCCCGGCAAAGGCCAAGCCGCGGGCAAACCCATGGCAATGGGCGATTTCGGTCAACGCGCCGTTCGCAGAGTCCACGGTGCACAGCGTGCCATGGCCCGAACTCAGAGCCCAAAGCCGGCCAACATACAGCCGTGGCGAGTGCGGCATCGACAATCCAGTTGCGACCAATTCTTGCGTAGACCCATGATGACGCCCCCGTCCAGACGCGCATCGCGCCAGCCCGCAAGGTCATCGGATGTGCTCGTCATACTGACAAAAGCGGCGCGGGTTCCGTCCATGGTCAACCCGCTCAGATGACACCGGTCCCCGCCGTTTCTTGATGAGATGAGCGGGGGGCGCAAGAGGGCTTGAAAGCTGACGGTCTCGCTGATTGTGGTCAGGCAAGGAAGCGTTGACCCACATGGCGCTCCCGACTAACGGTTTGTTATCAAATTGCGCGGGTTGTTTTGGCGGATGTGGATTGTGTTGGTGTTTTATTCTTAAGGATTTGTTGCAAATCTTGCCGCATGAGCGCCTTCGATTTTAAACGATTTCTGCAAGGATGGCTCTATGACTTCTCCCACTATGACCGACCTTGCCGCAACCATTACTTTCGCCGAGAATACGGTGAATGCTACGCCGTAACTGCTTGATGCGGATGTCAGCTTTGCCGCTGCCAAGGGCACTTTCGACGGTGGTACGCTGAGCGTGACTGGGCTGCTGACAGAAGACACCTTGTCGGTCCGCGATGAGGGTAATGCCGCTGGCGAGATCGGCGTTGATGGGACAAATGTCAGCTACAGTGGCACCACAATCGGCACTGTGTCGGGCGGCGCCGGGACTGACCTGACCATCAGTTTGCATGCAAACGCCACGTCAGCGGCAATGGATGCTCTGATCCAGAACCTGACCTATGCCAACAGCAGCGATACGCCGACGGCCAACCTCGAGCTGTTTTTCAGCGTGACGGATGCGTTGAGTCTGGGATTGGGCTCGAACACATTTCGGCCCTGACCGGAGCAGACAATCCACTTGATGGTATCGGTGTCGGTTTTTACAGCGCTCCCAGCTTTGCCGATCTGGACGGCGATGGCGATCTGGACCTGGTGGTGGGGGAGTTCTCTGGCACGCTGCTCAGCTATGAGAACACCACCCTCCAAGGCATCGGCATTACCGTCGCGGTCACGGCTGAGAATGACGCGCCGATGGGCACCGGGCTTCCGGCAAGTGTCGCCGGGAACGAGGACGCGCCCTTTGACGTCGATCTGTCGGCGCTGCAACTGAACGACCCGGATGGTCCGGCCGTATCCTTGACCCTAACCCTTCAGGCGTCTGAAGGCCGAATTGATCTTGCCAGCGGCGCGGGCGTGACCGTGGGCCAATCCGGTGGCGCCATCGCAAACCTTTCTGGCACAGCCGCGGCGCTGGAAGCTTATCTGGAGGGCGCTGGCACGGTGCGCTACACCGGTGCGCAGGACGACTTTGGCAGCCCTGCCGCGCAGCTGACCGTAAGCGGCAGTGACGGCATAGAATAAGTGATCTTTGGCACCATCGCCATCACCCTTGCGGATGCGATCGACACGCAAACCGGCGGTTTTGTGCCCGATCACCTGACCGGTGGCAAGGGCATGGGCTGCTTGCCTGGCCTTGGTGGCGACGACACCATCGACGGTGGCGCTGGCGACGATGTGATTAGGGGCGGGATCAGCGCAGACATCCTGACCGGTGGCATTGGCGCAGGCATCTTTGAGTTCAGCTCAAACACGGATGCCGCCACCATCACCGATTTCACTTAAGGCGAAGACCTGATCGACCTGTCCGGCCTTTTGCGCGGAATCGACTTCGTCAAATTAGTCGCAGCAGGTCAAGGCAAAGGTGGCAGCGACCTATTCTTAGATGATAGCGCCAACATCGGCCACGCAGGCTGCAGTGGCGTCCTGATTTCTGCGGCACAGGACGCGTCTGATACAATGCTGACCCTCACCAACCGCGCGCCTGTCGTCGGCGGCGCCCCAGATCTGGGCATCACAGTTGAGCTGACAGGCATAGATGCTTCCTCGCTGACGCTAGATGATTTCATCTTGTAGTTTAAATCACTTGGCCGGACAGCTTTTGATAACAAGCTGTAGCGTCCAAACGAAGACGCGCTTCCCAAACTACGTGTATTTCGCCGTATGTGCAGTCTGTTAGGTGCTGTCATTGGCACAAACCACTCAAAGATTTTTTGTCCGTTGTCTGTCAGTTCGCCCGCACTGCGATTTTGCATCAGCAGCGGATGGCCGGTCTTGTGAAGCCACACAGCGGAGCCAGGGACCCAGATGCATGTCTGGTTTGGGCTTATTGCGTCTACGCGATCTGGGCAGTTCCGCCACAATGATGCGCAAGCAGCGAATGGCTTTTTTGAGCCGATTCTGTGGAAAAACAACGTGTTGCTGGTGCAGAAAGTAGAGGCATCAATAGAGCGCAAGGGCCTTTCTGATCAGGCTTTGCGCGTTTGCTGCGGTGCAGGAAAGATCTTGGCCAGTTTGCGGAGGTTTTGGGCGGTGGCGGCGAGGAGGAATTCGTCATTAGCGCCGCAGGGGCCGCGCAGTCGGAGACGTCCCAGCCCGAGGATGCGTTTGAGGTGGGCGAATAGCATTTCGACCTTTTTACGCAGCCGCATCGAAACTTTGTATTGTTTGGTTTTGGCAATATCGCGGGCGACTTGCCGGGCATCTTCATGCTTTTCACTGGTGATCTTGCGCGCATCTGCTTTCGGGCAGCACTTCATCTTCGATGGGCAGGCCTGACAGGTGTGCTTTAACGCCTGATACTTGGCAACGCCCTTGCCGGTTGGGCCACGGTTTGGGTCTGAGTAATTCCGGCGGAACTGCTTTAGCGGCTCACCTTCGGGGCAGATGTATTGGTTGTTCTCAGGGTCCCATTCGAAGTCGGTTCGCGACCATGTGCCATCCGTCCGGCCTGCCTTGTCCAAGACTAGTATGTGAGGTTTGATGTCGCGATCAACAAGCCATCCAAGCATTGGCCCTGATCCATAGGCGCTGTCCGCAATCAATCGCTCTGGATCAATATCATGGTGCGCGTTGATCCGATCCAGCATGGTCCGCACAGAACCGACCTCGGCCTGTCGGATCGATCTCGTGCCTTCGACGTCCACGATGACACTGTGGTCGGTGTCGATCAGGTAATTAGTGGAATAACTGAAGAACGCAGGGCCTTTACGGGCTGCTGTCCATTGACTGGCGGGGTCGGAATGAGATGTGAACCTGGGTTCCACCTCGGATGCTGCACCGAAGGCTGCATCGTCCAAGGCGTCCAAATACTCGTTCACGGCACGCGGCGCTTCAGCTGGGTCAATGGCGCTGCGATCCCAGTCTTCCTTTGGCGTGGAGTTCTGTTTGTTGGCGTCTGCCTCGATCAGGCTGGCATCAATGGCCATGCGCTGCCCGCTGACCAAACCTTCCTCGATACAGCGAGCGACGGTCGTCCAAAACAAATGACGCAGCAGCTCGCTTTCGCGGAACCGCCCATGCCGGTTCTTCGAGAAGGTGGAATGATCCGGCACGCAGTCGTTCAGATCGAGACGACAAAACCAACGATAGGCCAGGTTCAGATGCACCTCTTCACACAGACGCCGTTCGGACCGAATGCCGAAGCAATAGCCAACCAGAAGCATCCGGATCAGCAGTTCGGGATCGATCGAGGGGTGGCCCGTGTGACTGTAGCAGTCTGCCAGATACGGGCGAATGTCATCCAGGTCGACGAAGCGATCAATTGACCGCAGAAGATGACCCTGTGGAACGTGGTCTTCCAGCGAGAACTCATAAAACAGCGCCGCCTGCGCTTCCTGCTTTGGCCCCATCATCGCAAAATCCTCCAATCCATGTGAGAATTGAATCAGCGAATAGACACTCGATCAACGAAGAGTTTTTCAACAGAATTCGCTCCTCCCTGTCGGGTGGCCAGGTTTGCAACCCCAGCCACCCAGCTCCCTTTCA
>CALKJA010000085.1 GCA_937995865.1 uncultured Paracoccaceae bacterium
ATCACGGACCTAGATATTCGCGTGACACGGCGTAGAAAATTGATGTAATGTTGCAACAAATGCGTGGCGCGCCCATGTTGTTCGGCAACAGGGTGATAAAAAGACCACGTCGGTAGCAGCATAGTGTCTCTCCCCAGCAACTGCAGGGGCAGGGGTACGCATCAATCAGGTGGGCAATGGCGCCGGTATCACGGCTCTCCCTATTTCTGTCGCGTTTTTCCCGGTGGCGCCGCCAACGGGGTGTTCAGACATATACAACAGCCTTCCTTGTGGGGATGGGGCCTCTTTTAGCGATCCTGACTTTTGTCGCGCTTGGTCCATTGGACCAAGGTCAAAGTACAGTCAGCCTGCGGCTGATATTGCTGCTCGATCTTGTCTATATTCTTGTCGTCGCGACGCTTGTTCTCAATCGGGTCGCCCAAATGGTTGCCGCGCGTCGGGCGCGCTCAGCGGGATCTCGGTTGCACCTCCGACTCACCGCCGTGTTTGCTTTTCTAGCCCTTGTGCCGACGGTGTTGGTCGCGGTGTTTGCGATGCTTACAGTGAATACAGGCCTCGAAGGCTGGTTCTCTGAGCGCGTGCGCAATGTCATCGGTGCTTCTGTGGCTGCCGCCGAAGGGTACGAGGACGTGGAGCGGCGCGGGCTTGCGAATGATACAATCGCAATTGCGCGGGTCTTGAACGGCGAGCGAACGGCCCGCCCGTTTTTATCGGACTCGAATTTTGATGGCGAAGTGCGTCAAATCTTGGCTCGGGTTCAACCGCAGATCCAACGCGGCTTAAAAGAGGCCTTCGTTATCGATGGGCTCGGGATCATTCGTTCGCGCGGTGCCTCTAGCTATGAGTTCGACTTTGACGCGCCTACCGCTGAACATTTCGCGTCGGTTGAGACCAATCAGGTCGTGCTCATCGAAGATTGGGAAAATAATGAGTTTCGTGCGCTGACCCGCCTCGCTGGCTTTACAGACCGATACCTATATCTGAGCCGGACGGTGGATGGCGATATCCTTCGATTGCTGGACGAAACCAAAGAAAGCGCGCAGCTATATGTGCAACTTGAAAGCGACCGTGGGCGCCTGCTGTATCAGTTTGGCCTTTTGTATCTTGGGTTTGCTCTCATCCTCATTCTCGCAGCGACCTGGGCAGGCCTATGGTTCGCAGAACGCTTATCGCGGCCTGTGGGCCGGCTTGCAGGGGCTGCGCAGCGGGTTGGGATAGGTGATTTGGATGTGCGGGTCCCAGAAGAGCAAGGCGATGATGAAATTGCGATGCTTGGGCGCTATTTCAACCAAATGACCGAACAGCTGAAAGGGCAACGTCAGTCGTTGTTGGACAACACACACCAGATCGAGCGCCGTCGGAGGCTCTTCGACTCTGTTCTTGGGTCTGTTTCGTCCGGCGTTGTTGGGCTTGATACAAGCGGTCATGTGACTTTTGTGAACCGGTCCGCCGAACGTCTGTTGGGGTTGGCGCAAGAGGCGGAAGGCATTGCACTTGGGGTTGCTATCCCGGAATTTGTGCCGCTCTTTGACAAACTCCGCCGCGCGCGCAGTGGCTTAGCCCAAGAAGAAATTCGCTTGTCACGCAAAGGCATGAACGAAATTCTTCTTGTTCGCATGACAACGCGCAAGAACGACAAGGGTGCAAGTGAAGGTTATGTCATCGCGTTTGAAGACATCACGACACTTGTCTCGGCACAGCGTATGGCAGCCTGGGGTGATGTGGCGCGCCGCATAGCCCATGAGATTAAAAACCCGCTCACACCTATTCAGCTAAGCGCCGAACGGATCAAGCGCAAGTTTGGCCCTAAGCTTGGTGAGGAGAGCGACTCTTTGCACCAAATGACAGATGTTATTGTACGTCAAACCAACGACTTGAGACGCATAGTTGATGAGTTCGCCAAATTTGGAAGGATGCCGGAACCGGATCGCAAGCCGGCAGATCTTTCGGAGATTTTGCGCGCCGCTGTTCTGCTTCAAGATAATGGAAATCCTGGCATTTCCTATGAGGCCGATATTCCGCGTGGCCTGGCTGCCCCTGTCACTGTAGATCAAACAATGATTTCGCAGGCGCTCACAAACTTATTAAAAAACGCCGCTGAAGCCATTGAAAGTAGGCGGAAAAAAGGTGACGAGTTTTCCCCGATGATCCGAGTTTGCCTCAAAGTTGAAAGTGATGTCTGTCACTTCAGTATCGAGGATAACGGCATTGGCCTTCCGGACGACCGAATAAAGCTCTTTGAGCCCTATGTGACATCCCGTGACGAAGGAACCGGACTTGGGTTACCGATCGTCCTCAAAATCATTGAAGATCATGACGGGACGCTCACCCTTTCGGATGCGGTTCCTTTCGCAGACGATATCCACGTTGGCGCGCGCGCAGATGTTTCTCTGCCGCTGGCCTTACAACCCCAAACAAGCCTCCAAAAAGAAGCAGTGTAGACATGGCCGATATTCTAATTGTTGATGATGAAAAAGACATCCGGGAACTAATCTCTGATATCCTTGAGGACGAAGGATATGGCACCCGGCTTGCCGCTAATTCGGACGAAGCGATGGGGCAGATAAACACTGAGCCGCCCGCGCTCCTTATTCTGGATATTTGGCTAAAGGACAGCCGGATGGACGGGATCGATATCCTCAAAGCTGTTAAGCGTGACAATCCCGACGTGCCCGTGGTGATTATTTCTGGTCATGGCAACATCGAAATCGCCGTCGCGGCGATCAAGCAAGGCGCTTACGATTTCATCGAAAAGCCGTTCAATATCGATCAACTGATGGTCGTTATACGCCGGGCAATGGAGGCGTCTCGCTTGCGCAGTGAAAACTTGCAGCTCAAGCGCCGCGATGTGACAACAGCCGAGATGATTGGCGAAGGTGCGGCCTTCCGCGCCGTGAAATCGCAGCTGGACAAAGTCACCAAATCCAACGGACGCGTCATGTTGACGGGGCCCGCGGGCAGCGGCAAAGAGATCGCTGCGCGTTATATCCATGCCAATTCTTCACGCGCAAACGCACCTTTTGTGTCTGTTAACTCTGCTGCGATTGAGCCTGAACGGATGGAGGAGGTGCTTTTTGGGCGCGAAAGCAACGAACGCGGTGTTGAACCTGGCTTGCTGGAACAAGCGCATGGTGGCGTCGTGTTTTTTGATGAAGTGGCCGACATGCCCCTTGGTACACAGTCGAAAATCTTGCGTGTGTTGGTCGATCAGCAATTTCAACGCGTGGGTGGCGTGGACAAAGTTCGTGTAGATATCCGGGTGATTTCGTCAACCAACCGTAATGTGACTGAAGCGATCGATGCTGGCACCTTCCGCCAAGAACTTTATCACCGACTGAACGTGGTGCCGATTGACGTGCCCAGTTTGGAAGAAAGACGCGAGGACATTCCTCTTCTTGCTCGCCATTTTATCATGGAATTCAATCAGACTCAGGGCTTGCCCAACCGTGACTTGTCACAGGACGCTGAAGCCCTCATGCAGACAATGATTTGGCCGGGCAATGTTCGTCAGCTTAAGAATGTCATTGAGCGTGTTTTGATTTTGGGTAGCGACAACGGCCCAATCACGCCCAGAGACCTTCCCAGCGGCGAAGGTGCCGGGGCCGAAGATCGCGTTGTGCTTTCTGGTTCGGTGGCCACCTTGTCACTCCGTGAAGCTCGAGAGTTGTTTGAAAGAGAATATCTTTTGACGCAGATCAACCGGTTTGGAGGCAATATTTCGCGCACAGCTTCTTTTGTAGGCATGGAGCGGTCTGCCCTTCATCGAAAACTCAAGTCTCTGGGTGTTGTCACCACAAACAAGAGCGGCGCGCGCGTAGCCCAATTGGAACCTTCGGAAGATGCGCTTGGCGGACAAGATTGACGAAAGTGGGCAGAGGTGACATTTCTAGGCATTGTGCGGTTTGGTTCCAGCACGCGGCTGAAAAGGCAAACCCATGAAAGTCATCATTTGCGGTGCAGGGCAGGTCGGTTGGCAGATCGCGCGGCACCTTTCGGGTGAAAAGAACGACGTCACAGTTGTTGACTACGACGCGGATCTTGTGAGGCGTGCAACTGACACGCTTGATGTCCAAGGCATTCATGGTCATGCCTCGTATCCGGATGTGCTGCTTCGCGCGGGTGCACAAGATGCGGATATGGTGATCGCCGCCACTTACTCGGATGAAGTAAACATGGTCACGTGTCAGGTGGCGCACTCAATTTTCGATGTGCCGCGCAAAATCGCGCGGCTCCGCGCGCAAAGCTATTTAGACGCGATCTATTCTGACATTTACCGCCGGGACCACTTGCCGATTGATGTTGTGATCAGCCCAGAGCGTGAGGTGGCGGAAGCTGCCTTGCGGCGTCTTTCTGCCCCGGCCGCATTTGACACAGAGCTTTTTATGGGCGGGCAGGCACAGCTTCTGGGCATTTTGATCGAAGAAAGCTGTCCGGTGGTGAACACCCCTCTGCGTCAATTGACGGATCTGTTTTCGACCCTGCGGGCGCGGGTAGTTGGTGTGCGGCGCGACGGGCGTCTATTTGCGCCTGAAGCCGGTGACCAGATATTTGTGGGTGATGCGTGCTATTTCATGGCTCATATCGAAGACGTGCCGCGGACGCTGGAAATCTTTGGAAAGACCGCCAAAAAGCAAGAACGCGTGGTTGTTCTTGGTGGAGGAAATGTCGGTTTGCGTGTCGCTCAAAGCCTTGAGCAGCGCACGGACCGAATCCGTGCTCGGGTGATAGAACGCAATAGGCAGGTTGCAGAACGGGCGGCAGACTCGCTAGAGCGCACCATCGTGTTGCATGGGGATGGTCTCGATGCGGGCCTTATGGCTGAGGCGGGTGTAGATCGCGCTGATGCGATCCTCGCGGTAACAGATGACGACAAGACAAACCTTTTGGCCGCGGTTCGGGCCAAACAAGCGGGCGCGAGTTTGGCGATTTGTTTGGTCAATGATCCATCCTTAATACCGATCCTCGATGCGCTGGATGTTGATGCCTATATCAACCCGCGAGCCACAACTGTGTCTTCGATCCTGCGCCATATCCGGCATGGCCGTGTGAAAGGTGTTTATTCCATCGGTGATGCTGAGGCTGAGATTATCGAAGCGCAAGTGCTATCCACATCGCCAATCGCAGGACAGCGTATCCAAGATATTGATTTCCCCGAAGGTGCGCTGGTCGCTGCCGTTCAATCGGGGGGTAAGGTGATTGCACCAAACGGATCAACCCGCATCGAAGAAGGGGACGTTGTGGCGATCTTTGCACTCAGCTCAGACGTACGCGAGGTCGAAAGACTGCTCCAAGTCTCCATAGACTTCTTCTAGGTCAGAGAGCGGCAAAGCCGATGCACGCAGCCCTTTCACGCCTTCCACTGATCGTTCTGCTCGCGGGGCTGTCCGGCTTGGCGATGCTTGGGCCCGCAATCATCGCCTTACGCGCTGATGAGCATTACAGCGCGCGCGCGTTTTTCTATTCGGGGCTGCTTGTGCTGATTGTTGTCGCGATGTTGGCGGTAGTGACACGTGACCGACCGGTGCGCCATCTTGTGCGCAGTCAACTGCTCTCCTTGCTCGCCGCCTTTCTGCTCTTGCCCGCTTTATTGGCTCTGCCGCTCTTTGAAAGCATGCGCGATACTTCATTCACCAACGCATATTTTGAGATGGTTTCGGCCATTACTACAACGGGGGCATCTGTGTATTCCAGCGGCGGTCGTCTTAGCGCTGCAGAAGAGCTGTGGCGCGCGATGGTGGCTTGGGGTGGCGGTTTGATCATGTGGAGCGCTGCGGTCGCTCTTTTCGCACCGATGGGTTTGGGGGGCTATGAGGTCGCGCTAAAAAAGGGGCCTGCGGTTGGGCTGGCTGTGCAAAAAGGTCAGCTTAGAACTGCCACAGAACGCATGCTCAGCGCTGCATATGCGCTTTTGCCGATCTACGGCGGGCTTACGCTTTGCCTTTTCATTTCGCTGTTGATCGCCGGAGACCGGACTTTGGTTGCCGCGATCCATGCGATGTGCACGCTGGCAACGGCGGGATTCTCCCCAATTGGGGGAGTTGAAAATAGTGCGTCAGGGCGCGCCGGTGAAGTCATCGTAGCCTGCTTTTTGATCTTTGCTTTGTCACGCAGAACCTTTTCACAGGGTGTTCTGGGAGAAAGCACGCGCGATATTCGCGAAGATCCAGAATTGCGGCTTGCCCTTACTATTATCGTTTTTGCAGCTGCCGCTCTGTTCATGAGGCACTTCATGGCTGCAGTGCAGATCGATGAAGTTGGTGGGGTATTGGCCGGGCTACGGGCGCTTTGGGGCACGGCCTTCACGGCCCTTTCTTTTTTGACGACCACCGGATTTGCATCTGCTGATTGGGTGACGGCACGCAGTTGGTCTGGAATTGAAGCGCCGGGCCTGCTGTTGATGGGGTTAGCACTCATTGGTGGCGGGGTGGCTACAACTGCAGGCGGTGTTAAACTTTTGCGCGTCTACTCGCTACTTAAGCATGGAGAACGCGAAATTGGCAGGTTGGTCTTTCCGTCCTCTGTGGGTGGAGCTGGACGATTTGCGCGGCATGTACGGCGCGAGGGTGCGTTTATCTCCTGGATCGTGTTTATGTTGCTTGCGGTGTCCATTGCAGGGATCATGTTGGCGCTTTCAGCCGCAGGCGTCAGCTTTGAGGATGCGCTCATTCTGTCAACTGCAAGCCTCTCAAATACGGGGCCACTGGCGCAGTATGCGGCAGCTGACCCGATACAGATCGCCGCACTTGAGACACCCGCCAAATATGTAATGGCGCTCGCCATGGTCATTGGCAGGCTGGAAACTTTGGTCATTGTTGCACTTCTCAACCCTGCTTTTTGGCGCAGCTGACGCACGTTGCCCAACATTCTTGCATCCAGAAGCTGATTTATGGCTGGAATCCACCCGACAAGTCCGTATTAATCGGCCCCAAGAGCCGGAGCGCCAATCGGTAGGCCCCCGGTGACAACCGATTGACCGAAGGTAGGACCGGGCCCATGGCATCAGATAAACAAAATTTGCAGGACGCATTTCTTAACCACGTCCGCAAGACAAAAGTGCC
>CALKJA010000086.1 GCA_937995865.1 uncultured Paracoccaceae bacterium
GGTTCTGTTTGCTCGCACAGCACTAACTTTTTCTTCTTTTTTCAAAATACTGTCTTTAATCGTCGTTGCATCGCTTTTTGGCTTTGCCAGTCCGGCCTATTCACAAGTCACAGCGTTTAAGCAAGCCGTCGCTGAAGCTGCTGCAAACGACTCTGATCTTGCTGCATTTTATCAAGCACGTGGTTATGAGCCAATTTGGACCGGCCGTAGCAATCGGGACCGACAACGCCGATCTGCGTTGCTCAAAGCCGCAGGGCAAGCAGGGATGCATGCTTTGCCCACTGCGCAATATGACCCTGCACAGATAAAGGCGCGCATCAAAGCAGCCCGTGGCCCTGAGCAACTCGGGGCGCTCGAGGTGTATTTATCGCGTGTATTTCTAGACTACGCGCGTGATGTTCAAACGGGCATTCTCACCCCATCACGCGTGGACAGTGAAATTGTTCGGGCCGTGCCTTACCGAGACCGACAAAAGACACTTGTGGCTTTCTCAAAATCGTCGCCCTCAGGGTTTATTAAGTCATTGCCGCCGCAGTCGCCTGAGTACACGCGTCTGTCCAAGGAAAAACTACGGCTTGAGAAATTGCTCGGCAAAGGTGGGTGGGGCCAGACTGTTCCAGTTAAGTCCCTAAAGCCTGGCGCATCGGGGGATACGGTTGTTATTTTACGCAATCGTTTGATCGCGATGGGGTATCTCAATCGCACGACATCACAGACATATGATGCAAGTATCCAAATGGCTGTGCAGCGGTTTCAACGGGCCCACGGGCTTGCGTTAGACGGGGTTGCAGGCCCCGGTACTATGGCGGAAATCAACAAGGGCATTGATGCGCGGATGGGGCAGGTGATCGTTGCTATGGAGCGCGAACGCTGGATCAATCGTCCTTTGGGCGATCGTCACATCTGGGTGAACCTCACTGATTTTACTGCTCAGGTTCGGGACCACGGTAAGGTGACTTTTCAGACCCGCTCGGTCATCGGCGCGGCCAAATCCGACCGGCGCAGCCCAGAGTTTTCGGACGTGATGGATCACATGGTGATCAATCCAAGTTGGTACGTGCCACGCTCAATCGCGACCAAAGAATACCTGCCTATGCTGCGCCGAAATGCCAATGCGGTCAGCCACCTTGAAATCACGGACAGCCGTGGCCGGGTTGTGAATCGCGGGGCTGTCGATTTTAGCCAGTACACTGAACGCACATTCCCATTTAATATGCGGCAGCCGCCCTCGCGCGGGAACGCACTTGGTCTTGTGAAGTTCATGTTTCCGAACAAATACAACATTTACCTGCATGACACACCTGCGAAGAACCTGTTTGCGCGTGAAGTGCGGGCGTATTCCCACGGCTGCATTCGGCTTGGTGATCCGTTTGACTTTGCTTACGCGCTGCTCTCGGCGCAGACATCGGATCCGCAGGTTTTTTTCCAATCCAAACTGCGGACCGGGCAAGAAGCGCGTGTTAATCTTGAAGAGCCGCTTCCGGTCCACCTTATCTATCGCACAGCATTCACCGCGCCGGCAGGCGATCTGAACTTCCGACGTGATATTTATGGACGGGATGCGAAGATCTGGCGTGCGCTTCAAAGCGAAGGGGTGGTCCTGCGCGCGCTGCGCGGGTAGACGATGCCCCAAATGGGGAAAACATGATCTATACAGTTCAACAGATTGCAGATGCGCTTGGGGTTCCGGCCTTTGGCGCGTCTGACATTCTGATCGAGACTTTGGCCGAACCTGCTATGGCAGGGCCTCGGGATCTGGCACTGGCGTCCAACCCAAAATATGCGGATCAATTGACTAATGGTCAGGCCCGCGCGGCTTTGCTCTGGGCTGACGCCAATTGGGAGGCTTTGGGGCTTGAAGCCGCAATTTGCGTCGAGCGCCCACGCCACGCGCTTTCCTCGGTTTCTGCGATGTATGACGCGGAGTGGCGCCAAGGAGCCGGAATTCATCCAAGCGCCGTTGTAGATCCGTCCGCGCATATCGCAGAAGATGTCGCGATTGGGGCCCTGTGCGTGATTGCTGAGAATGTCAAAATCGGACGCGGGTCGCGCATAGGTGCGCATGTTTCTATCGGACGCGGAAGCGAGATAGGCGAATATGCCCTTATTAGGGACGGGGTGCGCATCGCTCACAACGTGACTGCCGGGGCGCGTCTTGTTGTGCAGCCGGGCGCGATTATTGGCGGAGACGGGTTTTCTTTTGTAACGCCTGAAGTGTCTGCAGCCGAGACGGTGCGAAGCACTTTGGGAGAAGACACACAAACCACGCAACAAGAATGGGCGCGCATACATTCGCTTGGTGGTGTGGAGATTGGCGATAACGTTGAAATCGGCGCAGGGACTTCGGTTGACCGTGGCACCATTCGGGCCACCCGCATCGGCGCAGGTTCCAAGATTGATAGCTTGGTACAAGTTGGCCACAACGTTCAGATAGGGCGTGATTGTTTGTTGTGTGCACAGGTTGGCGTGGGCGGCTCAACCGTTGTTGGAGATAGCGTCATTCTTGGCGGTAAGTCTGGCCTTGCTGACAACATCACGGTTGGGGATCGTGTTGTAACAGGAGGTGCGACCATTGTGATGGCCAATGTGCCTGCTGGGCGAGCGATGCTCGGTTACCCTGCAACGCAAATGCAATCGCAAATTGAAAGTTACAAGGCTCTGCGGCGACTGCCGCGATTGGCGCGCGATGTTACAGCCTTGAAAAAAGCGGTTCCAAACACCGATGGGAGTGACTAAATCCACCCCAACACAAATACATGAGGCGGATATGAGTGTCAGCGACACCACAAAACGCATTATTGCAGAGCAAGCAATGCTCGAACCTGAGGACGTTACAGACGAAAGCACGCTTGAAGATCTTGGAATAGACTCGCTCGGGCTTGTTGAGAGCATTTTTGCGATCGAGGAAGAATTCGACATCCAAGTGCCCTTCAATGCAAACGCGCCCGAAGAAAGCGATTTTGACGTCTCTTCGGTGGCCAGCATCGTTGCTGCCGTTGAGGGCCTGATCGCCGCGCAAAAGACCACATGAAGCGGGTCGCCATCACTGGCGCGGGAACAATCAACGCGCTCGGACATGATGTTCCTTCAACGCTTGAGGCGATGCGCGAAGGAAAATCAGGGATTGGGCCGCTTGATTTCCCCAATGTCGACAGGCTTCAAATTAAGATTGGCGGTCAAGTACGTGGTTATGATGAGGCGACCTATTTCAACCGCCAACAGATCGCTCTTTATGACCGTTTCACCCAATTCACGCTGTTGGCCGCGCGGGAGGCTGTTGCTCAATCTGGCCTGAGTTTTGGTGGAGAGTTGGCGGCGCAAGCGGGTGTTGTGCTTGGAACGGCTGCGGGGGGGATGAACACTTGGGAAGACAATTATCGTGCCGTCTATGAAGAGGGTAAGAACCGAGTTCACCCTTTTGTTGTTCCCAAATTGATGAACAACGCGGCCGCGAGCCATGTAAGTATGGAGTACAATCTCAAAGGGCCGTCATTTACCGTTTCGACCGCTTGCGCCTCATCTAACCATGCGATGGGGTTGGCATTCCAAATGATCCGCGCTGGCAGTGCCCGCGCAATGGTGACAGGCGGTTCCGAAGCTATGCTAACCTTTGGCGGCATCAAAGCCTGGGAGGGACTGCGCGTGATGAGCCGCGATGCGTGTCGCCCGTTTTCCCGGAATCGAAACGGAATGGTCCAAGGCGAAGGTGCTGGTGTCTTCGTTTTCGAAGACTATGATCATGCGCGCGCGCGGGGCGCGGATATCCTTGCTGAAGTCACCGGTTTTGCCATGACGTCTGACGCCGCCGACATTGTGATGCCATCACAACAAGGGGCCGGTCGTGCGATTTCCGGGGCGCTCAAAGATTCTGTGATGGCTGCCAGCGATGTGGGCTATATCAACGCGCATGGCACGGGAACGGCCGCCAATGACAAAACTGAATGCGCAGCCGTGGCACATGAGCTGGGCGCTCAGGCCGATCGGCTCATGATCTCTTCAACCAAAAGCATGCATGGTCATTGCATCGGTGGAACCGGCGCTGTGGAACTATTGGCGTGTATCATGGCGCTCCGCGATGGGGTCATTGCGCCAACCATTGGCTATGAAGAGCCTGACCCTGAATGCGCGCTTGATATCGTTGCAAACGAAGCACGAGAGGCCAAAGTCAGCGCTGCGTTATCGAACGCATTTGCGTTTGGTGGGCTTAACGCGGTTTTGGCTTTGCGCGCCGTTTAAGAGTGAAAAAGGCGGCTCCTTTGTGCAGGGGCCGCCTAATCGCATTGCCGCTAAAAGGTGCCTAGCGTGCAGCCAAAGCATCGTAGGCTGCCGTAAAGCCCGAAAGCGAAAGATTCAGAGGAACCGGCGTATCCGGGGCACCCGCCGGAACGATTGTCACAGTTGCTTTCGCACCGCGTTTCATCGCCTCAACGTCACCAGCGGTAAAGCCAACGCGTGCGACGCAACCGGTCCGCGTGCAAAACGTAAAGGGATACCGACGTGCGGCTCCGGAATCGATTTGTAGCGTAATTTGGCGGGTCAGCAGTGTTTCCAGCGGTGTGATAATCGTTCCGCCCGCAGCCGCTTCTCCACCGCTCGCCAAAGGAATAATGCTGAATTCAGCGACAGAATTCCCATCCGTATCCAGCAAAAGTTGATAACCGTTGCAGGGATCATCCCCTTCAGCAGTGGTCACGCAGCGATGCGCCCAATCGCCAAATGTTTCCTTTACATATTCATCGCCAACGCTTCGCCCATCTATAATGGTCTCACCCAAATTGATGCCCGCGCCATTGTCAGCATTGACCTCTTGCGCAGCAGCTGGCGCTGCAAGAAGCGCAACACCAACAGCCATTGCTTGCCAGTTAATTTTCATGCCTCAGTCCTCTATACTCAACTGATTGGGCCTTTAGCATGGGCGACTTACCCTGTCAGCGGTAAATGATACCGGACATCGGCGGGTTATTGCGGACGGGCGCGCAAAAACATGGACGACAGCATCCGTGTATTAAAAAAGGGCCCGCTTGCGCAGACCCTTTTAATTATTCTCCCTGTCGGACAGGCCGACTTATGCGGGTACGCTACGGCCCGTTCCTGCAGCCGTCAACAGCTCTGTTTAAGGTAATTCATCAAAAGCCCGTGTAGAGGGCGCATGGCCCGCTGCAGCAAGTTTACCCGGGAGAAAGTCAATTCTGGAAAAATCTTGAGGGTCCCGCATCGCCGTGAGGCTGGCACGCAAGAATTAAGAATGTATGGTGACCGTCAAACGTTGGCCACAGGGGCCAATCAGTGGCGGAGAGATGCAGTATGTCAGACGGTATTTTTGTTGGTGGTGGCGGGCCGGACTATGGTGATCGCCAAGAGCTAACTTTGAAATACGCGAACCGCCACGGGCTGATCGCTGGCGCAACAGGCACCGGCAAAACCGTAACTCTGCAGATCCTTGCAGAAGGGTTTTCTGCTGCGGGCGTTCCTGTCTTCTTGTCTGACGTCAAAGGTGACTTGTCTGGTCTGGCGCGCGCTGGCTCGGAAGCGTTCAAGCTGCATGACGCATTCACATCGCGGGCACAAACCATCAACTTTACCGACTACGCATATGGCGATGTGCCAGTGACGTTTTGGGATCTGTTCGGCCAAAAGGGTCATCCCGTACGCACAACGGTTGCTGAGATGGGGCCGCTTTTGCTGGCGCGCCTTATGGAACTGTCTGAGGCTCAGGAAGGCATTTTGAATATTGCTTTTAGAGTGTCCGACGAAGAAGGCCTGCCGCTTCTTGACCTAAAGGACCTTCAGGCCTTGTTGGTTTGGGTCGGGGAAAATCGGGAAACGCTGTCGTTGCGCTATGGGAATGTCTCCACGGCGTCTGTTGGAGCGATCCAGCGGCGGCTATTGGTTCTTGAAAATCAAGGTGGGGCGAAGCTGTTTGGCGAACCCGCACTTGAGCTGAGCGATATCATGCAAATCAACAAGAATGGGCGCGGGCGGGTCAATATCCTTGCTGCAGATCAGCTGATGGCCTCGCCTCGGCTTTACGCAACATTCCTGCTTTGGCTCTTGTCTGAACTTTTTGAAGAGTTGCCCGAAGTAGGCGACCCTGATAAGCCCAAGCTTGTGTTCTTTTTTGATGAAGCGCATCTGCTGTTTGATGGTGCGCCAAAAGCCTTGGTGGACAAGGTCGAGCAAGTGGCGCGGCTTATCCGGTCAAAGGGTGTTGGCGTCTATTTCATTACTCAGAATCCGGATGACATTCCCGAAGATATTTTAGGCCAGCTTGGGAACCGCGTCCAACACGCGCTGCGGGCGTTTACGGCGCGCGATAAAAAGGCCCTGCGCTTGGCGGCTGAAACGTACCGCGCCAACCCACGCTTTGATACTGAAACGGCGATCCGTGAGGTTGGCGTGGGTGAGGCCGTAACCTCCATGCTGCAGAAAAAGGGCATCCCCGGCGTTGTAGAACGTACGCTGATCAGGCCCCCGTCATCGCAACTTGGCCCAATCACACCAGCAGAGCGGGCAGAGGTTATCGCCGCCAGTCCAATTGCGGGCAAATACGAGGCGCTCAAAGACCGTGAAAGCGCTTTTGAACTGCTCAAGGCCCGCGCCGCGAAAGCCGCTGCTGCCGCGGAGGAAGCGGAAGAGGCCGAGCAAGAGGCAGACACGATCGAGCGCGAATTCCGGGCAGGGCGTCGCTATTCCGGCACCCGTGTCGGACGATCAACGTCTCAGACCACCCGTAAAACCCGGACGAAAAAGGGCAAAAGCATCGGCGAGGAGTTGGGTGCAGTTGTTCTAAAAGAGCTCAAAGGCACTACCGGCCGCCGGATTGTGCGCGGCATCCTTGGTGGGTTGTTCAAAGGCCGATAAATAGCGGGACCGAACCGTTAAAGAGCCCGCACCTTTAGCTTGGTGATCCGGTTCGCTTCTTTTTCGACCACCTCAAACCGGAAGCCGTGGAAGCTAAACACCTGCCCTTGGGTCGGGATCATCTGAGCTTCGTAGATGACCAGTCCTGCGACAGTGTTGGCTTCATCGTCGGGTAGGGACCAATCATGTGCGCGGTTAAGATCGCGAATAGTCATGCCGCCATCGACAAGGAAGTGGCCATCCGCAGTTTTGGTCGCTTCTTCTTCCTCAACATCGAATTCGTCTGCTATCTCGCCGACGATCTCTTCCAAAATGTCTTCCAGCGTCAGCAGTCCTTGAAGCGCACCGTACTCGTCCACGACCAAAGCAAAATGGGTACGTCTGCGCAGAAACTGGCGCATCTGATCATCGAGCGTTGTCGTTTCCGGGATAAAGTAGGGCTCCATCGCAACGTCCAAAACATCAAACGTCGACGTGTCCGGGCCCTCAGGCCCACGCACTAATTTGTCCATAGCGCGTGCCAGATCTTTTGCGTGGATAACGCCTACAATGTTCTCTTGTTCCTTTTCATAAAGCGGCAGCCGCGTATGATTGGATTGCAGGCACAAAGACAAAATTTCATCCGGAGGGAGCGACGCATCAATCATCTCAATGCCAGACCGATGCAGCATGATCTCTTCTACAGTACGCTCTGCAAGATCAAGCGCGCCAAGGATACGATCGCGATCTTCTTTTTCAACAACGCCCTCTTGGTGACCAAGAGTAAGGGCGCCTGCGATCTCTTCGCGCACTGCAAGGATATTGCTGTCTGGATCAATGCGGACACCAAAGATCCGTAGCACGCCGCGCACCAAAAGTCGGACCGCGCGCACAACTGGGGAAAAGATCATGACGATAAAAGAGATTGGCCGCGCAACAAGCGCCGCTGCGGTCTCTGAATTTGTGATGGCATATGTCTTTGGAAGCACTTCTGCAAAAATCAAAACCAAAAGCGTCATGACAATCGTCGCGAGGGCAACGCCGTTTTCGCCCAAAAGGCTTGTAAACAGGGCTGTCGCAAGCGCCGTAGCAAGAATATTGACAAGGTTGTTGCCCAACAGAACAGACCCGATCAGCCGTTCGTTGTCTTCGGTGATCTTCAGCGCTTGTGCGGCACCCCTAGAGCCTTTGTCAGCTTGCGTACGCAATTTGCCCCGTGACGCCGCCGTTAATGCGGTCTCGGAACCTGAGAAAAAGCCGGATAGAACCAGCAAAAGAAGGATCGATCCTGCGGTGATCCAGAACGCGCCGTCAAATGCGACGGCAGCAGAAGTTGTTGGGTCCATTGGCCTTTGGCTCTGATTACAATGCCCTTGTTATGGGGGGCGAGACGGGGTGGTTCAAGGGCGTGTCAGCCCTTAGCAAGCGGATGGTGGTCCAAAACCAGCTCTTTGAGACGTTCTTCAAGCACATGCGTATAAATTTCGGTCGTCGCAAGGTCCGCATGTCCAAGCAGTGTCTGAATAGCCCGGAGATCAGCGCCATTCGCCAAAAGATGTGTTGCGAAGGCATGCCGCAGTGTATGGGGTGAAACTTTAGAAGGGCTGACGCCACCTTCAACGGCAAGATCCTTGATCAGCATATAAAAGGCATGCCGCGTGAG
>CALKJA010000087.1 GCA_937995865.1 uncultured Paracoccaceae bacterium
CGGCACAGACGCCGAGATATTTGGCAGCTTGATCACGTTCGCCTCTGGCGTTTTGACCAATTCACCCAGCCATGCCAGATCGTCAGACTGCTTTTGCGCCTCGGTCAACACGTCGGGGAACACGGCCAATACACGGCCCGCAACGGAGATATCTCTTTCAGCCACTCTGATCCCAGCGGCCTTTGCAAAGCGGCGAACGATCGGAAGCAACGAGGCCGAAGCCAACTGTGGCGCTTCATCGGTAACAGTGTAAATGATATCGGCATCTGCGGCCATATTGGGGCCCTCCAAGGCTTTGGTGTCAGGATTTGCGCGCTTTGTATGGTATTGTATACCGAAACCGCAATGCCCGAGTTGCCGCATAGCGTCTTGCCGTTTTGCTCCGTTCTAATGGCCTAGCGACGCGTCTCTGAATCTGACGCAAAGCGGTCTGTGCGCCCCATCAGCGCGTGCTCAATTTCTGCAGGTCATGCGATCAGCATGATCCAATCACATCACCTCAGACTTGGCATCATTTCCGCGATAGGCAGCCCTTCTCTTAGAGCGCGCGCATCAGAACCATGTAGTACTTTACCGCCAATTCAAGATTTTCCACGGAAATGCGTTCGTCTTTACCGTGCAGTAAAGCAATGTCTTCTTGCGTGAACACAAAAGGCAAAAACCGGTAACTGTTCTCAGTATACGTGCTGTAGCGGCCCGAATCCGTGCCACCAATTGTCAGGCCGGGAACAACAACCACGTCACCGAAAACAGCGCGCGTTGCCGATGAAAGCTTGCTAAAAGCATCGTTGGAATGCGCGGACACCGCGCTTGCGGCCCTTACGCTGAGCACCTCAATGTCCACATGATCTTGATGAATCTGGTTATCAATATGGCTTAGGATGGTTTGTTCATTATCGCGTGGGTGCAAACGGAAGTTCACAAAAACACTTGCCGCTTGGGGCAGTACGTTTTCGGTTTCAGATCCCTGCAGCATTGTAGGCGCCTTGGTCGTCCGCAACATCGCGTCTGTTGTGTTCGCCTTTGACAGAACATTCTCGATCACGGGTCTAAACAACCACGCGTTCGCGAACAAAGCCCGTTCTGCAAATCCCATATGCGGCCCCAGCGTATCGAAGAAGCTTTCCGTCACATCGGTCAAACCACCTGGCACGGGCTTTTCCTGTAATTGCACAATCGCGTTCGCGAGGTTGGAAACAGCCGTGTCGCGGTGCGGTAATGAGCTATGGCCACCCATGCCCCGCGCCGTGATAGCAACTGTCATGTATCCTTTTTCCGCGACGTTGATCGATGCAATATCGTTGTCGATTGACGAGATAATATCCCTGAGAACGAATGATCCCTCATCCAAACTCCAATCAATATCGATTTGGTTCTCTTCGAAATATGCGATGACGGCGGCGGCCCCGCCAGCTCCGCCGATTTCTTCATCTTGCGTGATCGCCACATAGATATCGCGCTGCGGCTGAAATCCGGACTCGGCAAGCTGATCGATCGCCTCCATATAGGACACGACGCCGCCTTTCATGTCTAGCGCGCCACGTCCCCAAACATAGCCCTGGGATATCTCACCGGCCCAAGGATCTTTGGACCACTCACCTTCGATTGGGACAACGTCATAGTGACCGCTAATCAGGATAGGCCGTTGCGACTTGTCGCTCCCTTCCCACAGATATAGCGGCGTAAAGCCACCGACGATTGTCCGTTCGGTGACACGGCTTGCGTTTGGAAACGCAACGCCAAGCCAATCAATAAAGTCTTGAAACGCCGCTGGCCGTTCGGGGGCTCCTAATGGGTGGGAAATGGTCCTAAACTGAATGGCTTGGCTCAGCTTTTGCGCCACGATATCTGCGTCTACATCCGGAACGGATATATCAACGGCTGCAACATCGGGCGGCGTGTATCTAATCGTTTTGAAGAGGATAACGCTTAGTAACGCGAAGCATCCCAGTCCGCACAACTTCAGAACGCGCTTCATATCTATCCCCCAACGTCTGCCTTCGACTGCTAACAAGCACGCCGTCCAAAACACACGAGAACGCTACGTCAGGCGGGCTGCATTGGCGAAATGCTCTCTCAATCCGCGGGTTTCCTTGCGCTATCTTAACTGCACCAAAGCGACCGTTGATGCAATTTTCGGTATCCGAAGCTCACCTGTTGGAGCGCAAAGGTGCGACAGGTTCAAAACACACAGCGTCGCTCAGAACGCATATCGCATGCACGTAATCCGTTTTGGGCGCAGCATGCGTTTTTGGATGCACTGCCTTTCCGGGACACCCAAGGTGGATGCCTGAACAAGCACAGCGTGATCTCGTGTCCAAACCAAGGATCAAGCCCAAACACATCAGATCGCCACGCTCCCTACCGCGCAGTGTACTATGCTTGGAGCGGGCCAATGAGGTGATGCCAGCCTTGATAACAAGCGCAAGTTGGCCGCTCCCGATGAGCTTTTCCGCAGGCTCAAGACCTTTATGATCATGGAGCAAATAGACCAGCGCTTAGCCTCTGAGCCATAGCGTTTCACACAAAGCACGGCACAAACGCGCGCACTGACCGATCAAAGAACGCCGTTCGGGGCAAGCCCCATGGTCTTAATTAATGATTGAGTGCCTTTTGCGGGTTTGACTCCGCCTAGATCCAAAACGGCAAGCCAGAGGTTCCGGTGTCAACGGTATCCAGGCATCGCCAAGCCGCGCAATTTCGAAAATGGCGCGCTCGTGCTCTGCTTCGCTGTCTGCGTTGCTGGTCTTTCTGGGCTTTTGCGTTGGGCCTAACGTGCAAGTGGGCTTCGATTGCCCCGTTGTGCGTGCTGCGGCAGTACATCCTGAACCGTTAAGAAGATATCAACAAAGCTTGTAACGTCTGGCAGTGTCACACCCCGTCAGACCTTAGCGAATGCCCCTCCGGCGGAGACTTTGAAAACTCAACGTCAAATGAGCGAACAAGCGCTGCTCATTTTCGCAGGGATCAAAGTCCAAATGTGGCCCAGTTTTTAGCCCGAACGGCTTCGTCGCGCGGTGCGGTCGGGTATGGCTTTTGTAGGAAAAAAGCCGGGTATCTCGCCAACCCCGGCGCGACGTCTTCAAACACTTGCGTCAGCAACTGCCCAAAACTTGAGGGTCCCACGTTGACGGTAATCTGTGACTGCGTGCGCGCATCAGTCAGCGCCATCCCCGCTTTTGGTGAAGACAAGCGCGCAAAGCTCAGGTCATCCAACCGAACCATAACTGGCGCTGCCCCGTCAAACTCAGAAACTGGACCGGAAGGCGACTGCTCGAAATCAAGATGCCCACTCAGCGGCAAATCTCGCCCGGTCCCGGCCAAAGCCACATCAACCCGCGCACCATCAGCAAGAAGCCCCAATTGATCTGCGGGTACATTGACCGAAAGCGCAAATCGTTGCGCGCCAGCCCGCGCAAGCTCAACAATCGGCGTCGGCCCACCCGAAACGTACCCTGGGCCCGGATCCCGGATGCGGCTGATCACACCGGCATCCGGGGCCACGATGCGCGGGAACTCCAGTAGCTCTTCTAGCGCCGCCCGTTCCGCAAGGAGGTATTCAATGTCTTGGGTCAGGATTTCAGCCCGCTTGGCATGGCGCATTTTGCGGGCCAGTACGCGCTCTTCGCGGCTCACTTCAATTTCATGCGTAGCGCGTAGCGCAGCGTTCCGTGCCAAAAGTAGTTGCAAGGCGGCAAAAGCTTGATCCTCGCGGTTTGCCTCTGGCGTGCCCGCGGCATTTGGTGCGTCAAAACCGCTTAGTGGCACCTTTGGGTCAAAACCCGCCTGCGGCCCGCGGCGAGCACTTTGTTCTACCAGCACTTTGATTTGCTTATCCAATAGATCGGCGCCCTCTTGCCCCAATGCAATTTGCCTGTCCAAATCCCTTTGCAAACTGGCCCAAACCTCATCGCGCAGACGGCAGTCCGCAAGCGCTTGATCGGCATGCGCTTTTACATCTTCGACGCCCGCTAGGCTTTCTGTGCCTAACCAATCTGCGATGGCATCCAAATAATCCGTTGACGGGCGTTGCGCGCCAGTTTCCAAAACGCATTGACGCGACAAATACGCCGAGACCAAGCCCCGCTGTATCACATTGAGACGGGCCTGCATTGTCACAGAGTCAAGAAGCACAAGGCTTTGCCCCGCGCGGACCACTTCGCCCTCAGAGACCAGCATTTGCTGCAAGACAGAAAACGCAGGAGCGCTCACCGTCAAAGGCGTGGTCACCGGGCGAAGAACGCCTTGGAAGCGCAAATTCTGCTCCACCGGGACGTGCCAACTGGAAAACGTGACGGCCGCCACCAAAGTAATGCATGCCAGCGGACCAATTGCGGCCCATCCCAACGCATATTGGAGGCCCCGCGCGCGGGTGGACCGCGTCACAAGATGGCGCACACTAGACCGCATCGGTCGGCCCTTTGGTACGCGATTTGCGCGGATCGTATGTCGCGATTTTGACAGTCATTACACGTCGGTTGTCTTGCAACTCTTGTTCAACGTCTTCGGCCAGTTGGATCACCTTAGCGAGCGGAGAAAGCCGACTGCCAACGGCCCCTTCAGCCACCTCACGATGGGCAAGCTGCATTTGACCTGAGCTGACTAGCGGGCTTTCATCGATCAACTTGATAAGCGCGTAGCCTTCGAAATGCTTGAAATCATAGCACACTCGCTCAAGCGACATCGGGCGGATATCTTGGCAAGAAAACGCCAAAAGTTCAGCCGCGACGGTGCAGAGCTTAAGCCTGTTCGCCTCGTCCCCGCCACGTTTGAAGTGGGATTTTACCCAGGTCGCAAGTGTGTCCTCGCTTTCTAACCGGCGAGGCGTTACAAATCGCAACCACCCCGAGGACATGCGGCTGCGAATTTCTGCGGCAGGTGCAAAATCCACAACGCGTCCATCTCGGAGCATGAGGAGCTTTGAGCAAGTCTCGAGCAATGCGCGATTGTCGGTGATCAACACAAAACTGCGCCCCGCCTGCGCTTCCATTTTGATCCGGTCCACAAGCGCGGCGAGCAGTTTATCAGAAGAAAAATCCTCAGGACGATCAAGCAGATAAATGCCGGGGCTCATCAGGAACGCCCGCGCAAGGGCTAATGCCTTTTGATCAGAGCTGGACAGGTTCGTTGCATCAGGAGCGGCGGCGATGCGATCAACGGAGTCCGTTGAGAACACAAGGCTTTCAAGGCACCTGAGACCGCGATCAGCAATTCTCTCCCCCTGAAAGCACGTCAAATTTTCAATTCCGCTTGCTGGCATAATGCGAGGCGTTGGTGGCAAATGCATCACCGGCACGATCTGGTCGTGGTTGCTGCGCGCCCAAAGATCATTGCCATGTGCGGTCACGCGGCCCTGGACGACCAAGCCATCTAGGTCAAATGGATTGATAAGCGACTGCAACAAAAGGCTTTTCCCTGAAGCCGCCTCTCCTACAACGCCGATCACCTCACCGGGCCCAACATCAAACGAGACGTCGTTTAGCAAACGCACCCCATGCGCTGTTTCAACACTCACCCCAAAAGCGCGCAATCCAACAAGAGACGCGGCCGCTTGATCTTCTTCGTTTTGCGCTTCGAATTGCACAACACGGGCCGGCGCATCGCCTTCGGCGGCATCCGGCTGCGATAACACACGCAAATACGCACAAATCGCCTCGACCGACCAATATGAAATCAGCGCGACCGCCGCGACAGCAGCGAGCGCAACAACCTCTTGCGCAGCCAACCATGAAGCAATCGCAAAGCCCAAAATCAACGCGAGCCAAGAAAAGCTTCGTTGCAGATGGCGTGTAAGAGCGTGTTCGCCAATCTTTGACTCCAAAAGCCGCAGCCCGTGCTCATCACGCCCAGCAAGAACAGCCGCGGCCTCAGCTGGGCGAAACTCCCACATCCTTTCGGTCACACCAAACCGGCGTAGCAGCCAAAACGCAAGAACGGCAGCACCCGCGGCCACAGGGATCGCAAGGCCCAAAAGCGGGTGAAGCAAAGACAGGATGGCAAAGATCAAACACGCAACGGCAGCTTGCGCCATCGCTTCAGTGCGGTTGCGGGCCGCCCGAAACCCAGCGAGGGCACGCGCATGACAATAGTCAAGAATCAAAGCGCCAAGCACCGGCACAACCGAGATCGCCAAAAGCAACGGCATCGCGAAAAGGGATCCGTTTGCAGCGACAAGCGATTGAAAGAAAACGCTCATTACAGCTACCGCGATGAGGCAAGCCCCAGTTCCAATCGCAAATAGGAACGACACATAGCGCGCCCAATTGGGTGTCCCGCGATCCGCCATTACAGCCTGCGTATGTGCATCGCGCGTGTAATCTGGCACAGCAATTGCGGACCCATCAAAAATCTCAGACTTAAGCTCAGCTTCAGGTTTCATCGGGTTGCTCCGCAGTCACGTTTCCCTGCCGTGCTTAACGCCAACCAGTTAACAAGCCCTTTTCCAAAAAGAGGTTTACGCTTGTCCCTTTCTTAACTTCTTGC
>CALKJA010000088.1 GCA_937995865.1 uncultured Paracoccaceae bacterium
ATCATCTTCCTTTCTAAATATATATATATATTAAGAAGGGCTGAGAATACGAAGGATACACAATGCTTGATCTACTGAGTTGGCTCTACCCGTGGATCAAAGTCGGGCATATCGTTTCTGTGATCTCATGGATGGCCGCGATGTTCTACTTGCCCCGTCTGTTTGTTTATCACGCGGAGGCTGTCGAGACGGGCAGCGGTACGGATAAGCTTTTCCAAACCATGGAAGAGCGGCTTTTCAAAGTGATCATGACGCCTGCAATGATGTCGACTTGGCTGTTTGGTATCCTTCTTGCGCTGACGCCTGGTGTGGTTCTGTGGTCAAGCGGCTGGCCGTGGGTCAAATTGATCGCGGTACTTTTGATGTCAGCAACGCATGGATGGCTTGGGGCAAGGATTAGGGAATTCGCAGACGGTAAGAACACACGGAAGGGCCGCACCTTTAGGATTGTGAACGAGGTGCCGACAGTTCTGATGATTATTATTGTGATCATGATCATCGTCCGTCCATTCTGAACGATCGTTGACTTTCACAGCGTTGCTGATTAGCTGCGCTTAACACCCCGTCCGGGGACCGTTGATTCACGATTATCAATAATACACCGCCGCGGTTTACCCGCGCGCAGGAGAAGTACGCATGACCACTGAAAGCTTGAACCTTGCTGACCTCAAAGCAAAAAGCCCCAAAGATCTTTTGAATATGGCTGAAGAGCTTGAGATCGAGAACGCTTCGACCATGCGCAAGGGCGATATGATGTTTTCGATCCTCAAAGAGCGGGCTGAAGACGGCTGGGAGATTTCCGGTGACGGTGTGCTTGAGGTGCTTCAGGATGGCTTTGGGTTCCTACGCAGCCCCGAGGCGAACTACCTTCCGGGTCCGGATGATATTTACGTCTCGCCTGATATGATCCGGCAGTTTTCGATGCGCACCGGTGATACGATCAACGGTGTCATTCAGGCACCTGGAGAGAGCGAACGCTATTTCGCGATGACGTCTGTGACGAATATCAACTTTGAAGAGCCGGAAAAGGCGCGTCACAAAATCAACTTCGACAACCTGACGCCGTTGTATCCCGATGAGCGCCTCATCATGGAGACGGATGATCCAACGACCAAGGACCGATCGGCCCGGATAATCGATCTTGTGGTGCCTATTGGTAAAGGCCAGCGTGCGCTTATCACTGCGCCGCCTCGGACGGGTAAAACGGTTCTGATGCAAAATATCGCGTCTAGCATCGAGAAAAACCACCCTGAGTGCTACCTAATCGTTCTGCTGATTGATGAGCGCCCTGAGGAAGTCACGGACATGCAGCGCTCGGTCAAAGGTGAGGTGATCTCTTCAACTTTTGACGAACCTGCCACGCGCCACGTTGCTGTCTCTGAGATGGTTATTGAGAAAGCGAAGCGGCTTGTAGAACACAAACGGGATGTTGTGATTTTGTTGGATTCGATTACACGACTTGGTCGTGCGTTCAACACGGTTGTTCCATCTTCGGGCAAGGTTCTGACTGGCGGTGTGGACGCAAACGCGTTGCAACGCCCGAAGCGTTTCTTTGGTGCTGCTCGGAACATTGAAGAAGGCGGATCTCTGACGATTATCGCTACGGCATTGATCGACACAGGCAGCCGGATGGACGAGGTGATCTTTGAAGAATTCAAGGGTACAGGCAACTCCGAGATCGTGCTTGATCGTAAAGTTGCGGACAAACGTGTCTTCCCAGCGATGGATATTCTGAAATCCGGCACCCGGAAGGAAGAGCTGCTGGTGGATAAGGTCGATCTTCAAAAGACCTACGTGCTTCGAAGGATCCTCAACCCAATGGGTACAACGGATGCGATCGAGTTCCTGATTTCGAAGCTCAAACAAACCAAGACGAACTCAGATTTCTTTGACTCCATGAACACCTGATCCTACGAGGGCCAGATGACCACGGACACGATCTTTGCCTTGGCCAGTGGCCCGGGGGCTGCTGGTGTGGCTGTTATCCGCGTTTCCGGCCCCAAGGCGCTGGACGTAGGGCGGCTGATGTGTGGGGTGCTTCCTGAGCCCCGGAGGTCAGCTGTGCGTCGGCTGATAGACGCGAGTGGCGAGTTGATTGATGAAGCATTGGTTTTGTGCTTCGAGGCGGGTCACAGTTTTACGGGTGATCCTGTTTTTGAGATCCAATGTCATGGCAGTCCGGCGGTGGTCCAGCGGATCTTGAGCTATTTATCGGAACAAGAGGGTTGCCGGTTGGCAGAACCGGGGGAGTTTACGCGGCAAGCGTTTGAAAATGGCCGGCTTGACCTTGCACAGGTTGAGGGTCTTGCTGACTTGATTGCGTCAGAAACAGAATCCCAGCGAAAACAAGCACTTAACACCTATGGAGGCCGTCTTTCCGAATGGCTTGAGACCCTGCGTGCGGATCTTTTGCGGGCGGCGGCATTGTGCGAGGCATCGATCGATTTTGCGGATGAAGATGTACCCGTCGATGTGACACCCGAAGTTCTTGATCTGATTCTTGGTGCATTGTCTAAGATTGAACAGGAGGTTGCCGGACGTATGGCAGCGCAGCGAATTGCGAATGGTTTTGAAGTAGCTATCATTGGTGCGCCCAATGCAGGTAAGTCTACATTATTGAACGCTCTCGCCAAACGGGATGTCGCGATCGTTTCAGCGTCTGCTGGAACCACCCGCGATGTTATCGAAGCGCGAGTCTCCTTGGGGGGATTCCTTGTGTCGTTTCTCGACACTGCGGGACTTCGCGAAACTGAAGATGACGTAGAGGCTGAAGGTGTACGGCGTGCAATAGCGCGTGCTGAGTCTGCTGATCTGAGGGTGTTTCTGAGCGAGGATGGAGTTTTTGCTGCTCAAGACCTCTGTCAGCCGTTTGATATAAAGCGGAGGACTAAAGGCGATATATCTGGCATAAAGGGTTCGATATCGGCAGTATCGGGTGCCGGGATTGACGAACTGCTAGTAGAAATCGAAAAGAGGCTGGCTACAACGGCATCCGAGGCAGGCCTTGTTTCGTCTCTTCGGCAAGAGACCGCGTTAAGGGGAGCGTTAGCACGATTGGGTGCGGCGCAGTCAGGTCTTCTTGCTGAGCTCGGGCTTGAACTCGTAGCAGAAGACCTGCGGGATGCTATTCGTGGTTTGGATATGGTCGTTGGCAGACTGGATGTTGAAGATGTTCTTGGCGAGATTTTCTCGTCTTTCTGTATAGGTAAATAGGAGTGTTTCACGTGAAACATTCAGAATTCGACGTTGTTGTTGTTGGCGGAGGCCACGCAGGTTGCGAAGCAGCAGATGCTGCCGCACGTATGGGTGCGCGTACAGCTTTGATCACGTTAGACCAATCTGCCATAGGTACCATGTCCTGCAACCCCGCGATTGGAGGTCTTGGCAAAGGTCATCTCGTTCGGGAAGTGGACGCGCTGGACGGGCTCATGGGCCGGGTGGCAGATTCTGCAGGGATTCAGTTTCGCCTTTTGAACCGACGCAAGGGTCCTGCCGTTCAGGGGCCAAGGGCGCAGAGCGATCGAAAAATCTACCGCAACACAATGCAGAGCGAGCTTAGCAAACGAAAAAACCTTACTCAATTGGAAGGCGAAGTTGCTGATATCCTTGTTGAACAGGGTGTGGCTTGCGGCGTGATCTTAAGTGATGGAGCAACGATCCGTGCAAAAGGCGTTGTTCTTACCACCGGGACATTCTTGGGTGGCGTTGTTCATATTGGCGATCGGCATTTTCCAGCAGGTCGCATGGGTGAAAACGCGTCTATAGCTTTGGCCAATCGGTTGCGTGGGATGTCACTTCCAGTTGGGAGGTTGAAAACTGGTACGCCCCCGCGGCTCGACGGAAAAACAATTGAGTGGCAAAAGCTGGACAGCCAACCGGGGGATGATGCCCCGGTCATGTTTTCCTTCTTGTCCAAAAACCCCCAAGCGCGCCAAATCGCGTGTGGGATTACTCACACCAACGAACAAACGCACGAAATTATTCGGAGCAACTTAGCGCGATCTGCGATGTATGGCGGCCACATTGAGGGCGTGGGTCCACGTTATTGTCCATCGATCGAAGACAAGGTTGTGCGCTTCGCCGACAAGACCTCCCATCAGGTCTTTCTTGAGCCGGAGGGGCTTGATGTTGATACAGTTTACCCAAATGGAATCTCGACCTCACTGCCGGAAGAGGTACAGGAAGATTATGTGCGATCAATCTTCGGGTTAGAGCAAGCGAAGATCTTGCAGCCGGGATACGCAATTGAATATGATTATGTAGACCCTCGTGCATTGGGCCGCACGCTTGAACTTTCTGTGCTTAGTGGGCTGTTTTTGGCGGGTCAGATTAATGGGACAACGGGATATGAAGAGGCCGCAGCACAAGGGCTTGTTGCTGGTCTTAATGCCGCTCGGCGTAGTGCTGGGGGTGATGCTATCACCTTTGGCAGGGAAGAATGTTATATTGGCGTAATGATCGATGATTTGGTTACTCGAGGTGTGACAGAGCCATACCGGATGTTCACATCGCGGGCTGAATTTCGTTTGTCGTTAAGGGCTGATAATGCTGACCAACGGCTGACAGAGCGGGGCCGTGCGATAGGATGCGTTGAAAATGCGCGTTGGGATGAATATTCGCTAAAGCTAGACCAGTTGACCCTCGCTGATAGAGCACTGGCGGACATTTACGTTTCGCCGAAAGAGGCCAAGCAAGCCGGTCTGACGGTAAATGAGGATGGGCAAAGACGCTCGGGCCATGATCTTCTTGCTTTTCCTGATGTCTCTTTCGAGGATCTTGTACCGTTGTCAGATGCTCTCGCTGGGTTTGACGCGGAGACACGGGCGCAAATGGAACGGCAGGCGCTGTATAGGTCATATATTGAGCGTCAAAAGCGTGATGTGGCGGCATTGCTAAAAGACGAAGCGCTGATCATTCCGCGTAATTTTGATTATTCGGATGTTAACGGGTTATCGAATGAGCTTCGTGAAAAGCTCGAGGCCTCCAAGCCGGAAACTCTGGGGCAAGCCGGGCGTGTAGATGGAATTACTCCCGCGGCATTGGTTTTGATGTTGGTTCATTTGAAAAGGGATAAGCGGCGGGCGGCCTCATGAGCGTAGATGATATTCTTTCTAATGTTTCACGTGAAACAATCGCTGATCTTGAAGCATATAGTGGGCTTGTTCTGAAATGGACAAAAACCATCAACTTGATCAGTAAGTCATCGCACGCGGAGCTTTGGTCGCGCCATGTTATGGATAGCGTCCAGCTTTGGCGGCACGTCACAAAATGCAACCATTTGCTTGACTTGGGGTCGGGGGGCGGCTTTCCGGGGATTGTGATGGCTATCTCTGCAAAGCATGGCAAAAACATCGACCGCGTGACTTTGGTTGAATCGGATGTCCGAAAGTGCGCATTTCTGCTGACAGTAATCCGCGAGCTTGACCTTCCTGCAAAGGTTATCACTAAACGGATCGAGGATTTGCCCGATATGACAGCTGATTGCGTTACGGCGCGTGCACTGGCGCCCCTGTCTGACTTATTAGGGTATGTTGCGCCGCATTTGAGTGAGGGTGGCCAGTGTCTCTTACTTAAAGGTGGAAAAGCAGACGATGAAATTCAAGCTGCGCGCAAAGACTGGTCTTTTTCAGTTGAGAAGTCGCCCAGCATGACCCAAACAGAGGCATCAGTCCTCATAATCAAAGAGCTTTCGCGTGCTTGAACCACTTCTAAATAGCCAAGCGCGAACAATCGCAGTTTCGAACCAAAAGGGCGGAGTGGGGAAAACCACGACAACGATCAATTTGGGCGCGGCTTTAGTTGCATCTGGAAAACGTGTTTTGCTCATCGATCTTGATCCACAGGGCAACGCGTCTACTGGATTAGGGTTGATGCCGGAAGATCGGGAGGTGACCTCCTATGAGGTGCTTGTTGAGGACTTGCCAGCAGAAGACGCGATTTACGCAACTGAGATAGAAGGCCTTTCGATAATTCCAGCTACAGTTGATCTCAGCTCAGCTGACATTGAATTGATGGCTAATGAAAAGCGGTCGTTTCTTCTGCAGGATGCGCTGCGGACCGTGCAGGCGAGCAGTCACTATGACTATATTCTTATTGATTGCCCCCCGTCGCTTAACCTGTTGACGGTCAATGCAATGGTCGCCTCAGATTCAGTCCTGGTGCCTCTCCAAAGCGAGTTTTTCGCGCTTGAGGGGCTTTCCCAACTCATGTTGACGATCCGCGAGATCCGCACGACGGCGAACAAGAATTTACGGATAGAGGGCGTCGTGTTGACGATGTTCGATAAAAGAAACAACCTGTCTCAACAGGTCGAAGCAGATGCGCGCGAGAATTTGGGTGAATTGGTCTTTAAAACAATGATCCCCCGCAATGTTCGTCTCAGTGAAGCTCCATCATTCTCGATGCCAGTTTTACAATATGATCCGTCATCGGCGGGATCTGCTGCCTATCGCGCTCTTGCGGAAGAGGTCTTGGCGCGGCGCGAACAGGCAAAGACGAAGGAAGGGTAAAAGTATGGCTATGGATAAGAAACGAGGGCTCGGTCGAGGACTTTCTGCATTGATGGCGGATGTCGAGCAAACTGTTGAGGCCAAACAGTCAGCGCCTGTGCGGGCGGATTCATCCGTTGCAATTGAAATTGTGCACCCCAATCCAGATCAGCCACGCCGCCGTTTTGATCCCGCGGATCTTGATGACCTTGCTGCTTCGATCGCAGAAAAGGGGATTATCCAACCCCTTATAGTGCGCGCCCACCCTTCCAAAACTGGTGAGTTTGAGATTGTTGCTGGTGAGCGGCGCTGGCGTGCGGCGCAGATGGCTAAGCTGCACGAGGTACCGATCGTGGTGCGCAGCTTCTCAGATACTGAGGTTCTTGAAGTCGCTATCATTGAGAACATCCAGAGGGCCAATCTTAACCCAGTTGAAGAGGCGCTTGGCTTCCAACAGCTGATGGACAAATTCAGCCGTACTCAGGAGCAAATGGCAACAGCGCTGGGCAAAAGCCGCTCATATATTGCAAATAATTTACGGCTTTTGGCATTGCCGGACGATGTGAAAGAGATGCTGGCGGATGGGCGTTTGTCAGCAGGTCATGCTCGGGCACTTATTACGAGCGACAACGCTTCCGTGCTTGCGGCCGAGGTAGTGGCTAAAGGGCTGTCGGTCCGCGAGACTGAAAAGTTAATGAAAGCCAAGAAAGCACCTGTGGCGAAAAGGTCAGCCCCAAAGCTTGAGAAAGATGCTGACACCAAAGCGTTGGAAAATGATCTTTCGGCCGCTTTGAGTATGCGCGTGTCAGTTGACCACAAAGATGGCAATTCCGGTGGTTTAGTCACAATCCAATACAAGGATTTGGACCAGCTAGACGACCTTTGCAGATTGCTGACCAGTTAAGTCAGAAGCCGCTCGAGCACAGCATTCAAAAGAGGCCTGCCTTGGGTGGTGGCCCGGATTGAATCAGCGTTGCGCTGAATTAGACCCAATTCGGCAAGCTCATCGATGCGTGTCTCGGGCGGTGCCCAGCCAAGACCCGCAAGTTTGGACAAGCATACCCCTGTTGACAGCCGTAGGCCCATCAAAAGCAGCTCCTCGGCCTGATCCAGTTTGCTCAGCTGGATGCGCTCAAGCTCTCCGGACCCATTGGTTTCTATCATATCTAACCACGTCTCAGGGTGGAGCTCTGTTTGGGTTGCGAACTTTCGATCTCCAATGGTCAATCGTCCATGCGCACCGGGTCCAATCCCGGCCCAGTCCCCACCAGACCAATAGACCAAGTTATGGCGGGAGGCTGAGCCGGGTTTGGCGTGGTTTGAGACTTCGTAGGCTTCATATCCTGCAGCTGTCGTCATCTCTTGTGTAATGTCCCACAATTCTATGGCGCGATCTTCTGACGGCAGTCCTTTTAGTAAACCGCGCGCATACCGATCTCCAAAGGCCGTGCCGTGTTCAATCGTTAGTTGATAAAGCGAAAGGTGATCAAGGTTGAGCGAAAGAGCGCGGGAAAGCTCACTCCGCCAATCAATTTCGCTTTGATCTTGCCGGGCGTAGATAAGGTCAATGCTCACCCGATCGAATGTGGTTTGAGCAATTTCAAGACCTTTTAGGGCTTCATCTACCGAATGGAGCCGACCCAATTTCTTGAGGTCTTGATCGTTCAGCGCTTGAACCCCCATAGATACCCGGTTCACTCCACCATCGCGGAAGGCTTGAAACTTCCCAGCCTCTATTGATGTTGGGTTGGCCTCAAGCGTGATCTCAAGATCATTGGTGCTGCGCCAAAATCTTTTGGCATCGGAAATTAGGTTGGCAACAAGCTCCGGATCCATAAGGCTTGGCGTTCCGCCGCCAAAGAAGATTGAGCTAAGAATGTGATTGGGCGTCTCAGTTGCTACGCGGGCCAATTCCGCGCGCAGAGCTTTTTCCCAACGTTGGCCGTCAATTGACGCCCGGACATGGGAATTGAAATCGCAATACGGACATTTGGCGGCGCAGAACGGCCAATGAATGTAGAGACCAAAGTGCCTCATTCCACTGTCAGGCAACCGCTCACAAAAAGCCGAAAGGCATCAGCGCGGTGGCTAATTGGGGCCTTTGTTTCATAGGGCATCTCCCCAAAGGTGACAGAATGCCCCTTGGGAACAAACATTGGATCAAAACCAAACCCCTGAGTTCCTCGGATTGGCCATGTCAAATGACCCTCAGCACGGCCTGCAAAAACCTCATCATGACCATCGGGCCAAGCGAGGCAAAGAGTGCAGTGAAAGGCACCAGTCCACGGCTCCGCAGCGTCAACTTCTTGCAATTCACGCCAAACTCGAGTCATCGCCAAATTGAAATCACGACCGTTTGGAGTTTCTGCCCAGTCTGCAGTGTAAACACCCGGCGCACCCTTCAAAGCATCAACAGCAAGCCCGCTGTCATCAGACAAAGCCGGAAGGCCGGAGCTTTTCGCCGCAAAATGCGCCTTTAAACGAGCGTTGCCCTCAAACGTGCTTTCTGTTTCTTCAGGTTCGTCGAACCCTAGCTGACCTGCTGAAACAACTTCAATTCCAAACGGCCGAAGTAGATCCCCGATCTCCCGAAGTTTGCCTGCGTTATGTGAGGCAAGAACAATCTTGGACTCTGTGAGTTTACGCATCGTTATGCCGTTGCGCCTTTTTGGGCTTCAACCAATCGGCTCACACCTTGGGTCGCCAAATCCATCAGATCATCCATTTGCGGGCGAGAGAAAGTTGATCCTTCGGCAGACATTTGCACTTCAACAAGCTTACCAGACCCTGTGATCACAAAGTTCCCATCAACACCTGCTTCGCTATCTTCTGGGTAGTCCAGATCTAGGATCGGTTGACCCCCATAGATCCCACAACTTACAGCAGCGATCGGATCAACAAGCGGGTCGCTTATAATATCTCCGGCTTTCATAAGCTTGTTCACTGCCAACCGAAGCGCAACCCAACCACCGGTGATTGATGCGCAACGCGTTCCACCATCAGCTTGGATAACGTCACAATCAACGCTAATCTGACGTTCACCCAGTGCAACACGATCAACACCTGCACGCAGGCTGCGGCCAATGAGGCGTTGGATCTCTTGGGTCCGGCCTGATTGGCCATTTTTGGCCTCGCGACGCATCCGTGTGTGAGTAGCTCTTGGAAGCATCCCGTATTCGGCAGTTACCCAACCCAACCCGGACCCTTTGAGAAATGGCGGTACCCGCTCTTCAAGCGAGGCGGTGCACAATACATGCGTATCCCCCATCTTGATCAGGCAACTGCCCTCCGCATGGCGTGTTACGCCGATTTCAATTTCAACATTGCGAAGCTCGTTGGTCTGGCGTCCTGAGGGTCTCATGGGTATCTTCCCTTTGCTAATAGGCTGTCTAAAGCGTGAGCATCCGTGAAACGCAAGCTGCATCGCCAAGAAAGAAGCGTGCAACATCGAATTTTTGCCCCATATAGAGGCATGTAATGAACCAAATCGAAACGGTGAGTTAATCGTTATGTCTGAGTCTTCGGCTCTCTTTGAGGATATGAATGACCGGTCCCGCGAAGTGTTTCGCCGGATCGTCGAGGGGTATCTCGATTCTGGTGATCCAGTTGGCTCCCGAACGTTAACGCGGCACTTGTCCGAACAGGTTAGCGCAGCGACCATTCGAAATGTAATGCAAGATCTAGAGTTTATGGGTCTCTTGCATTCTCCTCATGTCTCGGCCGGGCGGATTCCAACTGAATTGGGCCTCAGGCTTTTTGTGGATGGCGTTCTAGAGGTTGATCAACTTGGCAATGACGATCGAAGCAAACTTGATGCGACGCTCGGCGGCAATGGCGGTGATGTGTCCACTGTTCTTGATCGGATCGGTGGCGCGCTGTCTGGAATCACCCAAGGTGCGAGCCTTGTGCTTGCACCAAAACAAGAAGCGCCGATCAAGCACATCGAGTTTGTTTCACTTGCCCAGGACCGTGCGTTGGTCGTGCTTGTGTTCGCAGATGGCGAGGTTGAAAATCGCGTATTTACCCCGCCACCTGGGCAAACACCATCTTCTATGCGGGAAGCCGCGAATTTCCTGAATGCATTGGCGCAGGGCAAAACGCTGACAGATTTACAGAGCACTATTGGTCAAGAAATCAATGCGCGACGCCTTGAAATTGATACGTTGGCGCAAACTCTTGTAGAGCGCGGCGTAGCGCTATGGGAGAACGAAGGGCAACAGCACGAAAGGTTGATCGTACGGGGGCGTTCGAATCTTCTAAATGCGGGCGATGAAATCGATCTTGCCCGTATCAAATCGCTCTTTGATGACCTTGAGCGCAAGCGCGACATCGCTGAATTTATAGACTTGGCCGAAGATGGTCAGGGCGTCCGAATTTTTATTGGCTCAGAGAACAAACTCTTTTCACTTTCGGGTTCCTCTCTGGTGGTGTCTCCCTATATGAACGCAGACCGT
>CALKJA010000089.1 GCA_937995865.1 uncultured Paracoccaceae bacterium
GTGTGCGTCATAACTATGTGGCGCGGTTGCGCCTTTCGATACGGCCTGTCAATTATTGCCGCGAATAGCCCCCACCACGGAAACAATAATCGTCACCACAATAAGTACCGTAGCGGGCAGCCATATCGGTGACAAAACCCAAGCCCACGGCCAAGCAACATGACCCGCTAGCCTCAGGTAAATAAATAGAAGCGTGAGTAGGCCCATAAAGTTATACCCGCCGTACGTGTGATTATTTTTCATAATTGCCTCCTTATCCAGTAACTTCACTATGTGGCGCGCCACACCTATTGTCAACAACTATTCCACATCCCGTCATTATTTCTTGCGAATGTCGGTGAACATAAGCGGCTCTGGCAAAATGCCCCACGTGAACCATGCGACGCCAAAGTGCGGAGCGCCCTTGCCGGTGAAATCGACGCGCTGGTTCAGAACGAGCAAGTCAATCCCGTATTTAGCGAACATAGCGCCTCGCTTTTGCCCCTGCATCGCAGAGACGGGAAGCAATAGCGCGAACGGCTTCCCGATGTCGTAACAGCGCTTGATAAACTTGTCCTTCTTCGAATACGGCGGATTTGTTACTATCCCGTCGAAGTCTGGCAAGTCCCCGAAGAAATCACCGTTACCCTCTATGCAGTCAAACCCGTGACCCTGCATGCAGTTAACGATAGACTTGGACGCCCCGCTTGTGGCCTCATACCACCTCATGTCCTTTCTGAGATGCCGAAGCAAAGGCTCTACCGCTTCCGGCGGTGTAAAGCATTCGTCGGATGCTGCGTTACTGCTGGTTTTATTAAGCATAGAAATATTGCTACTCGCCATTGTCGCGGCCCCCACTCAATACAAATCGGTCGATATCAGACATTCCATCAAGAATTTGCGCCCTAATCCAGTGCAGATTATCAAGGTTCGTTACAACGTGGTCGTTTAGCCGAAAGTCTATTCGGCCATCTTCGAACAAGTTGATGCTGACAATGGGCGCAACACCCGGACCCTCCTCTTCGTCTGTGCCAATATCCACCATCCACGCTAGGGCGCGGAATGCCTCGGAAAGAGTATCCCGCTCAATTCCCTCCTCTTCGTGATCTATTTCGGCGCGATATCCAGATTGCGTCTGATATACCTTAGCCGTGAAGGAATAAGCGCCCCTCTCAGCTTCTTTGCGCTTATCACTAAGGTTAATCACGTTATCGCTCATTGCCTTAACTCCTGATGCACTCTTCTGCCTAGAAATGTAACCTTGTATACCGGGTCGTCATCGCCTTCGACCTCTAGCAGCCCCTTCTCAACCATACGCGCGCATGTATCTGCAAAGAGGGGTGTTATGGTTCGCGCTATATCGCACTTCATGGCCACGTTTAGCGCGACCGCTTGCATGAGGCCGATGCTTTCGGCTATCTCTTTTGCGCTTCGTGTCATTTTAGCCTCCGAGCAGCTTCTTCGATCCTATTAAACTCCTTGGACCGCGACATAAGCCACATGCCAAAGCGTGCGAAACCGAACCCTACTAAAAACTTCATCTTATCTATCATCTCACTTACCCTCTTGTTCTTCTATGGTGATTATGGCGCGGCCCTTAGATATGCTAGAGGCCAAAGCATCGTTTTTCTTCCCTTTCTGATCAACAGCATTTGCAAAAGCTTCGAAATGTTCACTCGAGAGCGGGGTGGTGTATTGCGCCAACTCATCTAACTTCATTTTCGGCTCACTTCCATTTACCTTCGAAAGCGAAGACCTAAGGGCGGTTACCACATCGCCCACAGGCGCATCGAAGCCTTTTAACTGCGCAAACTCCCTACATCCCGGCATCGTGTAAACAACCCACGCGTCCAAGTCTCGGCGGAATGTAGCTCCGCAACCAGTTACAGCCAATTTCATTCACTCTCTCCCAACCTCTTCGCCATCTCTGCACTCTCCCTAATGTTGCGAGAGCACCTGCCCAAGGTATCCGCCGCGTCTAATGCCTTGAAAATCAATACGTCTCCATGCTCACTAGGGCAGCACCCAATCGCCACCGCCAATTCGGGACATCCGCCCAAAGCATCCGATAGATTTAACGTAAGAAATTGCCGCAACTGGTCCACCTTCATTTTCGTTTCGCATTCATTACTCATTCGCTCTCTCCTAACCTCTCGGGGAAAATCGGAACCTCTCCGCGAGACACGGAAACAGCCATCCCCAGAAGCGCCAAACCCTCCTCTCTCACCTTGTGTTGAATTTGGTCGCCGCTGTATACGCGAACAGAGCACATCGTCGGGATATGGGTTGCAGTCATCCAGAACGCGTTAGGCCCATTGTGCCACATACCGCCGCTGGGCTTGTCGTAGGTAAATTCCAGCTTCACTTCATCGTGGTTCATTCACTCTCTCCTTTCGTTAGACATAGTTCCGCCTCAGTCCTCGCCGCCTCGATCATATCGCGGGATTTGCTTAGAATGTCATTAAGCGCCTTGCGCGCCTCGTACACATCACCCGCCAGTTGGTTTCGGTCCTCGACAATTGAGTGACGACGAGACATGTCGTGTAAGTTCTGAGCGTGAGTATATTTTGCTATAGCGCTTTCGATCTTGTCGATTTGCTTTAGCGTGTCGTTTAGTGCTTCGATCATGTTTGTACCCTGTATCTCTACTATAGTAACCGTATATTCCAATTGGTGAGTCGGTTGTGATTAGGCATAGGCAAGGAGTCCCCAGCACTTGGCTGAAGTCATCCTCGCCTAAAGCAATCTTGCGCATCCCAATCGGAGCCGCCGGAGCTTATAGGCCCTCGCCCCTGAGCTCATAGGGGTTCGGATTGCGGTGTAACTTGCGACAGCCACGCTCAAGGCCACCGTCCCCCCATGCTTCACCGCCTAGGCTGCTGTCGTGGTGCGGGGGAGTCCCATCTTCTACCACCTTCTCTGCCAGCCGAAAACTTGCGGGGCGGACCCCTCGGCAACATAAACTGGCACGGCTCTTTCGAGTGCGTATGTGGCGGTATATTGTGTTGAAAGATGGTCCGTCTTGAGGTATATCTTCAATAGAAGCATCGAGATCGCCACAATATCGTTGCTTCCAAGGCGGCGATTGAGCAATGCTCTCGTCGCCTCCTTTCTTTTCTAGTCCCTCAACCTTCGAAAGTCCAATAGGTAAAAGCTATCACCTGGTGGTCTTCCATAAGTTTTTTCTATCACAGGAAAGGCATTCAGTCCCAATGGCAACAAAGAAAAGACCCCAGCTAATAAAAGCTGAGGCCTGGTCGGGCAGAAAGGAGGAAAAATAACATGCTGTTATTACGAGGTTGTTCCTAATGTTTAGCAAGCATGCGAGCAGTCGTCAATACCTTTCCATATGCGCCGTGCATTCTTTTACACAGGTTGCCTTATGCTTCCTTGCAGCCGTCGCCCTTCCTCGCCAGCTCCCCTTTCTGCTTGCGTTCTGGCCCTTCTCTTCTAGAGTCCACGGTTACGACTTCCCCATCTGTGCATTTTTTGATCTTATAGCGATTACTTAGGATGCTATGCAGTCTCGCATAGCGCCGCTTTTGCTCCCAGTGCTCATCTTGCGTGCCGCTCATATGCCCAGCGCTTCGCGGTAGATTTCCTCTACTGCTTCCTCTTCTGCGATTGTGTCACTGTCCTTCTTTCGAAGCGCCACAATCTTTTTCAACGTCTTCGCACAATACCCGCGCCCGGTCGCTTCGGCCATCACCTCCTTCTGTGCTTCTGCCACCTCTTTCTTTTCCGACTCTAGCGCCTCGTAACGCTCCACGAACGCTCTGATTTCGCTTGCTGTTGCGCTGTACACTTCGTCTGTATTGTCCATGTTCCCACCTTCTCTCTTGCTGTGTTATTCGGTCAAATTGCGTTTGGTTATCTCTACCGATGTAGCGTCTGGATAAACGCTCATCATCTTTTTTTTAGCTAGCTCTGGCGTCCATGCCTTCACGGCGTGCCAGGCCTTGAAGCCCTTGATGGTTACGACTCTAGCCTCGAACTTAGTCATGACACTTTACCTTTCACTTCTATCACAGTGCGCAGCCAATCGTCCTTCATGACCGCACCATTGGTTATTTTTTCTATGCCAGCCCGGAAAATCGGATTAGGCGTCTTGTCTCCAGATAGCCATCGGTAAACGGTTGCCCGGTTTACTATAAGCTCATCTGCTAGCTCTGTAACGCTGGTGCCGCTTTGCAACAGCCACTCGTTTAGTTTTTCATGTGCTTTGTTGTCCATGCGAATATATAGCCATCACATTACTTTGTTGTCAATGCATCTTTTCTGTTGCAGGTGCGTCAAGTGTGTGTGATATGTGTCTCTAGCTTATAAAGGAGAAATGCAATGGTAAAGGCGATCAAGGGTTTCGACAGCAATATGAAGTGCCGGGGGTTTCAATATAAAGTCGGGGAGTCATATGAGCATGACGGCGAGGTTGTCGCGTGCAGGAGTGGGTTTCACGCATGTAAAGTGGATGATCCGCTTGCAGTTTGGGCCTACTACCCCCCGATAAACCAAAAGGGCGGATTGAATCGATATGCGATTGTTGATTTGGGTGAACCTGTGGAGCATATTGACAAGCTGGTTTCTGGGTCCATCAAAATAGAGCGAGAAGTTTCGCTCTCTGATTTAGCGGGCATGGTCGGCTGCGGCGAGCACGCAGCAACAAGTGGTCCTCGCGCACACGCAGCAACAAGTGGTGATTATGAGCACGCAGTCGCAAGTGGTTCTTGCGCACACGCAGTCACAAGCGGCTGTGACGCACACGCAATCACAAGTGGGGATTACGCACACGCAATCACAAGTGGCTTTTACGCGTGTGCAGTCACAAGTGGTTCTTACGCGCGTGCAGTCACAAGTGGAGGTGGCGCAACGACAATTGCAGCCGGGCATGGTGGAAAAGTAAAGGCAAAAAGCGGAGGGATGTTTGCCCAGGAATGGAAGGGAGGGCGGATCATAAGCAATGCATGCGGGATAGTCGGGAGGAACGGAATTAAGGCCGACACATGGTATCGATGCGAGGGCGGAAAGCTGGTCGAGACGGATTAATTACTTGACTTATGTTGATGCACATGCAACAACATAGATACAGAAGGAGACGACAAATGACTAAAGTGAGTGCCACAGGCAAAGAGCTAACCGGACATAGCGTTGATGTAACAGATCTCTGGAACGAATGCGCAGACCCAGAAAACAGATATGGCGACCAATGCCGCGCTTACTTTGAGGCATTTGACGAATCTGGAACCGTCCTGTGCACCGGGTTCAGCCTTGAGAACTTGGACGGTATCGAATGGGGTGATAGAGAGTCTGCCTTACTACTATTAGGCGCTAAGAATATCGCCAAAATTGAGCACGACATAGAGAGCAACCCGGAACTTGTAGACGAAATTATCAAATCACAGCGACTATACATCAAAGAAGGAGAGTAAAAATGAAACGACTAACACTTACAGCAATCGCAGCGGCTATTGGCTTGTCAGCATGCACAGCGCCGGAAAATATTGTCCAGCACGCAGCGAATGAATGCGCGATGATTGGTTATGACATCGACCTTGAACGCGTTCCTACGTTGCAGTGCACAGAGCGCGGCTACCGGCTAACCAGAGCGGCGCAATCAACGCCAGTGCGGGTTATCGGCACAACAGCGGTTAGCGCGGCGGTCATGGCTGGCGTTGCGGGGGGCTTGTGATGAGTAAGGACACAGATCAACTCGTAAACGACGCGTATGACCGGGGATTTATAGAGGGTGTTTGCTGGCAAAGAGAGCGAGACATTCGAGCTTGCGACCGGGGGAAGTGGGAGAACCTTGCCTTGATCATCGCTGCAGTGTTGATGGTCTCTGGCGCGGTTTATCACTTTTCGCAGTTCCCTGCGCTTTAGATTCTGGAAAGGATTGAGGATATGCCTATTTTGGGCGGCGGTGCCTTTGAGAGCATTGATTATTTGATCTCAATTATCCGTATGGATGAGCATTTCGTTGAGCTTTACGAACGTATGGGTCGAGAGGGTGCAGCCGATAAGGTCGTGATAGATGAGCTGTGCAAGCCTCACCTGGACCGATTGTCACGATACAAAGGAGTTTCTGGCGATGGATGATGATTATTGGGGATCAGTAACCCCAATCCTTGAAGCGCCCCTTTCTGCAGATGCGGTTAAACCAGCGCCTAAGGGGAAGTTTGGGGAATACGTTGAGGGGCTACACTCCATCAGTGAGGCGAACAGGATCTTTGGCTTTGGCGGGTGGTCATACGTGATTACCAGGCTAGAGCAAGTCTCTGAGATTACCACCGACAAGAATCAATATCGCTGCGGCTGGATGTGCACGGTGCGTGTCAACGCACGAGGCGCGGAAAGGGAAGGGGCCGCCGTTGGGAATGGAAGTGGCAAGCCGGACAACATGGCAGATGTCATTGAAAGCGCCGTCAAGGAAGCTGAGACAGATGCACTAAAGCGCGCGCTAAGGAGCTTTGGGAATACGTTTGGGTTAGCTCTGTATGAGAAGGACTTGAGCAAAAGGCAAGTTGAGCAGCCAAAGACCACGAAAGAAAAGGTCGAAGGTTGCGTTAGCGCAGATGATGTTAACGGCCTCATTCAAGAATGCTCTAACCTTGGAGACACTGCGAAAAAGGCCCTGATGGATAAGGCAATATCGCTAGGCCTGAACTATGACAGGAGCGCGGGGAAGTTCGTTGCAGGTGGCGGCAATGAATGACAAAACGGTTAGGTTTGTTCTTGAGGGCAAGCCAGACATTGACCGACTCGCGAAAAGGATAGAGGCCATATCAATTTGGCCTCTAGAGGTTTCCGTATCCAGCAAAGAGGCTTCCAGGACCACTAAGCAAAACCGGACTTTGCACATGTGGTTCGCTGACATATCAGCGGCCCTATGCGACACAACCAAGGAAGAAGTGAAAGCTAATTGTAATCTGGTGTATGGCCGACCATTGCTTGCAGAGAGCGACCCTGAATGGAGCTCTGCATTTGGTTATATATTTGAAAACCTAAGCATGCCAGCCAAGTTAAAGGCGATCCGCGTTCTGGATATTCCATTCACGCGGAAAATGAGTGTGAAACAGCTCAATTCGTACATGGAGCAAATGCGCAGAGATTACGCTGAAATGGGGATAAGCCTTAGGGACCCGGATATGCAAGGAATGGAAGGGCTTAGAGGGTGAAACGATCACCAATAAAGCGAAAGACAGGACTCTATGCGAAGTCTTCCATAAGGAAAGTAAGCCGAAAACGAGCAAAGGTACGAGCATCGACAGAAGGGAAGGCGGCGGTTGAGCATATGCTAGCCGTAAAAATGCTGCCCTGCGTTGTGTGTGGACGCGCTGGGCCAAATGACGCGCATCATTGCCAGTCCGACAGGTTCGGCGCAAGGAAAGTCAGCGATTACGAGGTGATACCGCTATGCCCCCGGCATCATAGGCACGAATACGGCCCCGGTGCTTACCACTACTCAAAGCGAGCGTGGGAAGAAAAGCACGGCCCTGACCACGGTTTTCTTGATTTGGTGGCGAGGCAATTATCAGCAAAATAAATTCCGCACATGCGAATATTTCCCTTGCGCGTGTCGCGTTGTGCGACTATAGTGGATGCAGGATAAGGAGAAACAGCATGAAAACGTGGTTAGTGAAATTTAATAGCGGCGTGCGGATGACCGTTAAAGCCAATGACTATTTCGGGGCTAAGGGTAAGGTAGATGGATATATCAAATCTTGCCGCAATAAACCAACGCTCTTTTCAATTTCTCTTGTCGAGTAAGGATCATGGGCAGAACTTTACCTGACATCCTATTAAAGGGTTTTCCTTGCAGTGAGGTCATTCGCGGGATCAATGCTTGTAATAAATTTATTGATGAACACCCAGGCAAATTTGGCCAGAGTGAGTTAGCCCTGTATGGCTCAAGTATTTACAAGGACAATATGCCTCATATTTTGGTTTATAGAACTAAGGCGCGCATTGTGGCCAAGTGGATTGCGCCACTAGGCGTGTAGTCTGGCACGAATGAGCTGATACGAAGGAGAAGCAACATGCTTGAGTACAATTCAACAACAACACTAAATCGCATTCGGGAAGGGTCGCCGGAAAGTGGCAGGGCGTGTGAGGAAGGTTACGCTAAGCTGCTCAAGGGGCTAGGCAAGACCAGAGCCGATGATGAGCCTGTGACGCTACTGCAAGTGATTGGTATCAACGGCCTAGATGATGCCCTTTGGGTTCTGTCGTACGCCATGCCAGATGATCGCTTGGCACGCCATTTTCAAGCGTGGTGCGCCGACCAGGTTGTGCACCTTTTTGAAGAAGAGTTCCCCGGCGATATGCGGGTTCGCGACCATATAGCAATGTTGCGGAATGATAATGCTACGCCCGAAGAACGGGCCACTGCGCGGACTGATGCGTGGAATGTTGGGTGGACTGCTGGGTTGACTGCTGGGTGGGCTGCTGCGCGGGCTGCTGCTGCGATTGCTGCTGCGCGGGCTGCTGCGCGGGATGCGCGGGCTGCTGCTGCGTGGGTTGCTGCGTGGGATACTGCGCGGGCTAAACAAGAGGAACAGCTTCGCAAGATGCTAGCACAGGAGAAAGCAACATGACAACGAAACGTGACGAATACCGCGCGCGGGTGCTGGCTGCGCTGCGATCTGGTGAGTACAAGCAGGGCAGGGGCGCTCTTCGCTCCAGCGGTCGGTTCTGCTGCCTTGGGGTTATTTGCGACACTCTAAAGGAAGAATTGGAGTTGGAAGAGGAACAGCGCGCATCTGGTGTTGTTCTGTATGGCGGCATGCAAGTCAGGACACCGCACTCAGTAGTAGAGGCGCTGGGTTTGTATGGATGCTTTGGTGAGCCTGCTCATCCTGACCCTGCTACGTATAGCCTTGCCAGATTGAACGACGAAGAGCGAAAAACATTCGCAGAGATAGCCGATATCCTGGAGGCAGGGGGGCACTGGAAGCCATGACGCCGGACGAATTTAAGAAGTGGCGCAAGAATAAGCGCGTCGAGGATATCGCCGATGCGCTGGGCGTGCACCGTGCAACAGTATTCCGCTGGGCAAAGAACGGGACCACCAAGAAGACAGATATGGCACTAGCGGCGTATGATGCCAAGGTGAAAGGGGAAAGTGATGGGTGACTTGGCTAAAAATGAGAGGCGAAATAGGATTATCAATAAAGCACTTTCTGATTTGGATCTGATAATAAACTGCCACGACCCGGAAATTGACACCTCAATAAACAATATGGTGTGGGACCGGCTTTCCAAGATGGGCTCAGACCTTGAACAAATGGCAAGAGACGACGCCCTGGAAGAGGCGGCGAAATTGGTTGCTGATCGAGAAAGTGCGTGCACTCAGTGGCATCGGGATACGGGAGGTCACGCAAACGTATACGGGCAATTATCGGCGGCGGCTGGCTACATCCGCGCACTGAAAGGGGAAAGAAATGAAAGTTAGATACAGCGTATATGAGCACACAAATGAGGGGAGACTGGTGTGCCCATGGTTCAGCGAAGGGTATGGTTGTGCATCGAATCCTAACAATCCTTACGACACAAAGGAGCAAGCCATAGAATGGATGGAGCGGGCGTGGAGGGTTGAGCCGTTTTCTGACTACGTGGTCTTGGAGGAATACAGCAATGAGTAATAAGGGAGATCAGTGCGCAAGCTACAAGCGCAACAGTCAAGTTTGCAAAAGCGGGTTTGTGCAAAAAAGATTATGCCGGGGTTCTTATGACTGTGGATCGTGCGGAAAGGTTTCAGAGAAATAGATGCCGCCGTGCATGGGGCAAGATATGCCTGTTCGCTGGTTTAAGATATGTTCGCCGCGATCAAGCTTTTGAAATTTGGCCGTCATGCTAGCGAGGAAGCAAAGAGAGCGAAAATGGAAAATTGGAGGTAGAGTTATGACGGGGGATGGGTTTCTCTTCATAAAAGGTGAGGAAGGCTTCTGCGACACATGGGAATCAGAGCTCGGCGTTATAGTTTGTCCGGGCGACTCTGCCCCGTGGGGAACCTATGATGTATTCATAAGGCCACCTAAAATTGCATTGTGTGAGAATTATTGCGTTAAAGATTGCCCGAAATCTAGATTTTGCCTGTGTGGAGATTTGCCAGCCAAAAGCTTTAAGCGCCTAAAGTCAGCTAAAAAGTTTCTAAAGGAGAAAGCTAATGACAAATAAACAACTATGCCACGTATCATGGCTGCCGCTAAGCGAGGCGGATAAGAGCGCGTGTCAGGTTGTGCGGCGTGTGAGGAACCACGACATTGTCTCAATGGCTAAGTACACCACTGGCGGCTGGATAGTGTACCCGCACTCAAGAAACCTTGAATTCCTCTGTATTGAGCCTGTGGATAACGACGCCTCGTTCAATGACTGGCTAGGTGAAATTGAAGGGTTTAGCATGCGCTATGAACGTCTAATGCAAGATGTAAAGGATAATCCGCACGAAGCCGCTTTGTATTGGATACATGCTGCGTTTGTGGCGGGGGCAGGGGGGAAGCACGATGGATGATAACCACTGCCACAAACGCGGCATTAAAGGAGAAATCTAATGACCAATAAACAACTATGCTACGTATCGTGGCTGCCGCTAAGCGAGGCGGATAAGAGCTCAATCCAGGTGGTGCAAGCCTACAGCTACTCCATGGTCACCATGGCAACTTACTGCGATGACGAGTGGCGTGCTGCCGATGACTATTTGGTTGGGCGACCGCTTGGCGATGACGCAGAATTTCTCTGCATTGAGCCTGTGCGTAGCGCCTCCTCATTCATGGACTGGCTAGACGAAATTGAAGGGTTTTGCGCGCGCAAGTATCGCCTAAGGATGGACATAACAGACTCCGAAGCTTATTTGAGCGCTTTGCATTGGGTCAATGATGCGTTTGTTGCGGGTTACGCTGCGGCCAAGAATGAAGCAGAGACTGATGTCACAGGTCCAGACAAGACGAATGATGATGAGGGCGTAGCATCTTTGGTTAAGGGGCTAAACGAGGCCGCTATACGGGGTTACACCGAAGACTGCGAAGTTTTGATATATCCTTACTATCAACCATATCCGTACGATTAAAAGGGTACGTTAGATGACTAAACTAGAGTGCTTAATTGAGATTGCGCGCCTGGTGGAGCGCAGAGAGTTGCACAAGTGCACCAACATATTCCGACTTTGCCACAAGGCAGAACTTAGCGTGTCTGATGTCGTGAAAGCATATGGAGGCCATGAACAGAACGCACTTAACCTATTGCATGAGCACATGCACCCGTGGTTCAGCACGTTCGCGGGCACAGAGTGTACAATCACTAATGGTGAGGTTGTCCGCAAGGCAACAGCCAGAAACGCGCCCCGCGCGCTCCTGTATTGTGTTGTCGATCAGATGATCGAAGATGAGAAGTATCTTATATTGGAGACGCGCCTCGGCCTGCGTACGCAGGACGCATAGTGAAGAAGTCACGAATAGCGGTGCGGGCCGCGCTAAAGTCCGCGCCAGCTTCGCCGGGGATCGTGTAGGTCAGGAAATCACTACCATCTCGCGTGAACGTCCCCACGAAAGCATCCTCGGGGCGCAATGGGCTAGCCTCAGTTAGTCCCGTACCACTAACAACGTTCATGCGCGGGTCAACGTAAAGCATATCTGAGACTGTATCGACCACGCCGTTAGTGTCGTAAATTTCAGTGACGACTGTGTTTTCGATAGAGATAATGCCCGCACCAGCTGGGACATCTTCATCAACGCCAACGCGCGTCCAGCTGTCAGTGTCCTGGTACGTTCCGCCAGCGCGCATGAACGTATTGTTGAGGCTGTAGAAGTGATGCGTTCCGCTGTGGTCCGCATACAACAAGCACCAGCTGGCAGAGATAGCGCCGACGTTCTCTTGGGATACAAACAGATGAGACTCTGTATTTCCGTCGTAGTGTCGTGAAAACGCGAATTGTGTAGCCGCGTCGCTTGGGACTGTGTTAGGCGCGTGTGATGTGTTGTGCTCAACAAGGCTCATAACCAAATCGCGCTCTTCGCCGTCGCTGGTAAATTGATAGAAATCAGTATGCAGCCCGGTGAATAGCGCGTCGTCAAGCACATCAGATACAACGTTGCCGTTGATCCAGCACGATGTAGTTGCACCGGTCCAGTCGGCTGAATTGAAGCCGAAGTGATCGATCACATCGCCGCCGGATTTCCGGAATTGCGTTGTGAATACGCGCTGATATTTCGCCGTTCCAGTGATTTGCTGCCTGCACCCATCGAGCAGGCAGTTCTCAATGTGCATAGCCCAAACGAGCGCGCTCTCGACGCCTCGGGAATATTCGCTGATAGCGTCCAACGGCCTATGTGTAGCTCCGCCGATGTTGCTGTTTATGATCGCGACAATGGGCCAATTTGGGAAGAACGAAGAGGGCCTACGCGCCCATATGTTGCGCGTTGATTGCACGCCGCCGCTCGGGATCGATACACCTACGCCGTCCCAGCAAATGCGTGACACTCCCTGGAATTGAAGGCTGCCGCCGCTTGCCGCGCCGATGACTGGTGACCTGCCACTAGCTGGCGTGATCCATAAGCCGCCATCAGGCCATAGATAGCCTCCTGGTGCGGACGCGTCCGCAAGCCCAAGGTTGGTCAGTGTAGTACTGCTTGGCCCGCGCAAGGCCGGTGATGCCATGTCGGAAATACCATCCCAGTCGCATTCGATTTTGATGTACTCATCAGGAGATGCGCGCCATGATTCAACAGCGGTTCGCAGCGCATCGGCTGTCGTTACCGTCACTGTCGGCTCATAAGTGACCGCCGGGCCGTCGATGTATCCATCAGCGTCGAAGCCACGAAACCCCCCCGTGGTCATGTCCTCGTTGTGGAAGTCAACGATAGTGGAGCGCGCCGTGCCGAAGCTTGGAGCGCCCCCACCATAAACGCCAACAAGTCGGTTAAGGCCTAAGCCTAAATTCAATCTACCCATTATTTGACTTCCATTCTTCTAAAGCTGCGTTTCCATCTCCACTTTTCTCTGCTTCTGGCGCTGCCTGCTTGGCTGCTGGCTGCCCCGCCTGAAATAGCGCGGATACGTTTCGTGTTCCCATGTTCTTTTCCAGAGTGCGTGCCCCGAAGTAAAACGATACAACGACGCCGATTAGCCACCACAAGGGCTCTGGCACAAGTGCCAGACCACGCATGCGAGCTGAGAACCACAGTGGGTCAATCATAGCTGACACCATCAATCCAATGCAGCCCAGCGCCATCATAGGGCGCGGTATCCGGTTTAGCCCGTCAATGAACCTGTCGAAATTGCCTGTGCGTTGATGCTGAAACTCTGCTGCGAATTGTGCCAATGCGGCTTGCGTCTGATCGGCATATCGCTGGTCTTGAGCTTCTGCGTTAACGCGGAATACTTCGGCGGTTTCCTTGATCACGTTTCGGTTGCTACCGAATAGAGCGGAGATGATTGTTGATGCTATCCCCATTTAGCCACCCGGTCCTTGAATTCGCGATCTGACAAGCGGAACTTTGGTCGCATAAATTCCTCTGCGCGCTTGATCCATCCACCCTTGCCGCCTGCCCGCGTCTTTGCGTATTTGCGGCTAGCAGGGCGATTATCTGCCAGCTTAAAATAGTAGTTGCGCCGCTCGATGCTGTACACGTCGTTAACTATTTCGCCATGCTCTTTTACCGCGTCATTGGCTGCGCCGATAGACTTAGGGCCTAGCGCGCCGTCATCGTCCAGGGGATAACCCATCTTCGAAAGCGTGCGCTGCAAGATCTTGATCGCGTTGCCTCCTGAATTTACATACATGTCGAAGACAGAAGGCTGCAAGACCTCGGGAAGCTCGCCAATGCGCGGCTTCTCGAAGTATTCCAACTTGTACACGCGCCTTGCGTCGTCCTCAGTGAGGGACTTAACGTCACGAATGTCAACAACGCCATCGCCGGTCACATCTAACCCAAAGCGGCGCATCGTGTGGATTGTCACGCCGTAGTTTGTTGCCCCGCCCGGATCGTCCGGGTCGTTAACGTAGCCGCCCTCGTGGCGAAGAACATCATCAATTAGCTTGTCAACTGTTTTGGTCACTTTGGGCACTCCACGGCTGCGCATAAAACATGAGAGGCAGCGCTAAATAAGTCGGCAACAGGCTCGCTAGCAATGTATGAAAGCACAAGAAGCACAGCGCCCGTCTTTATCGTGTTCATTTGATTGCCCCCGATATGGCCTCGATAAGGGCTTGGGTATCGCCAGCTTTCAGCGCCGCCATCACCGCCACCAGGATCGTCCAGGCCTTCCAGTTTTTCACGAGCGCGACCACCGGCCTGGTTACGGTCCAACTTTGGTCCGATCTGTAGCCTGCCCTGTGAAGTCTCTGCCATTCTTCATCGCTTTCTGGTGGCGTCTTGGGGAAATGCCGTAGGTCGTCATCACTCATTACTTTCAGCCCTTCCGAACAGCCGCAATAATTCCGCTTTGGCCTTGGGCCACACCTTGAGCACCAACACGCCTATAACCACCAAAAGCAAGTCGAGAAGCGCAGCGCCCAATAAGATTTCCGCATACATCATTACCGCACACCAATACAGCCAGCACTAAGAACGCATCGGAAACAATCGCCGCAATTCCCAGTTGAGTTATAGCTATGTTAAGCACGAAAAACGGTGCATAGGCAAGGGTAGACAATCCAATAAGGAATCCGGCAAGGTATCGTTTTTGTGATACAATAAATGACGTTACGACAACCCACGACAGGAACGAGTATAGCCCCTGCCGGTCTATCCCATGCCCAATAAGGTTAATTTCACCGGCGGCAAGGTTTGTGTATCTCATCGCGACAACGCCGGATATAATGGCCGACAACGCTGGCACGACCTTCGCGCAATCTGCGCGTTTGGACGCCGCGACAATAAGAGCCGAGCAAGCCAAAACGTATATCGGCCAAAATTCCATTATGTGTTGCCGCCCTGCACTTCGATCAGCATTTCGTCGCCATCGTCGGTCTTTTCTGGAATGCATCCATCCATATCAAGGCCAACTGATTTCAACTCCAAAGCCGCCTGCAAGAGCGCGGCGCTCTGCTTGATGCTCACAGAGCACTTAGACGCGCAAGCGCGGTGGTGCAGCTCTAATGCAGAATGATAAACGTCAACAGTCGCCGCGTTGCACGCGTCAGCAACTTCTTGCGTAGCCTTTTTCCGATATTTCATATTTAGATCCTTCAATAGTTTCCTTGCCAAACTCTAAGCTTCGCAAATTCTCCGTCAAGCATTTTGCGCTTGATAATAGTTTTAAGCTTTTCCCAATAGTCAGGATCTGACCCGCGAATGCCAGCCTCCTTGGTCCAAGCAGCTATGAGGCCGCTGTCCACAACGCCAACGAGCTTGTTCTCGCTAAAACCCGTCGCTTCCCTCTGTCGCAGCGTTTCCGTTAGCGCTAGAGTCTGGTTGTGGCTGAACGTTTTTTCGTGGATCAGCTTTCCTTCGCTTATTGACCACTTTTCCGCTGTTTTCATCGGTAACTTCCTCAAATGTCAAGTGGGGCGCGCTCTCGCGCATGGTCAGTGCGCGAGACGCTGTGGCCTTGAACTTCTGACCTTTGCGCAACAACTCGCCATTGGGGTTCATCCCGCGACAAGTAACTATGTATTCGTTGTATGTTTCGCTCATTGTGATGCTCCATGGACGCGAAGGCGTTGGCCCCTTATGGGGCCAACTGGTTATTGTGATGTGGTATTGTCGTACACCGCAGCACTCGCCTTCTCGTTCGCGGCAACAAGGGTAAGCTCTGTAACAATTTGACGCTTAGTGTTGTCGCCAGTCTTAGCTAGTTCAACGTTTTTCGTTGGGCGCTTAACTGCAATCTTCCACTTCTCGCTGTCCAACACGAACACATCGCGCGAACGGTTCTCAAGGGACGGCTGAAAGGCCACGTCCCCCCAAGGCGTCAGGTACACCGAAAGCAACTTGGACACGCGCCCCTCGGATGCCTGGACCTGTGAGCGCTGGTTGTTGTTCCCGACGAAGCCTAGGGCCGCGTTCATCTGAAACGGCGACAGATAGCACGTATCAATCTTTCGGCCACCGTTCGTGTACGCCATTTGCATTACGCTGTCGAACTTAGTTTGCGAAAACGCAGTGGGGGTGCCGTCGTCCGTTCGGGCGTCGGTGCCGTCACCAGTCGGGCTTGCGCCTCCATTCCCTGATTGAAAGTTCACATTGGTGATCATCCAAGAAGGAACGCCAGCGAGCTCACGGGGAGTAGTGGAGCTGCCAGCCTCTTTGGCGTTGTTGGCGAATAGGGCCTTTTCGATGTCAAGCTTTTGTGCCGCTGCTTCCTTCATAATTTGGTACGACATTTCAGACCCGCGACCGGCCTTATCTGTGGTGTCGTCGGAATCAGGAATGACCACCGCGTTTTTGAAAATCTGCGCATAGTTACCTAAGCGAGTTGTGGGCGTGCGTGCGTCGGCGGTTGTGTCGTCACCTTCGATGTGTGCGTTCTCGGCGCTGTTGCGGAGTGCGTCAGTCTGCCACTCGTGCAAGCTCTGAGTTGCTTTCACTTTTTTGCATCGAGAATAGAACGGCGTTTCCTCTGGCGAGACGTCATAAATCACATCTTCCAGATCCTCTCGGATACCCACCATGTCGTACGAATCGTATGTGTTTGTTGGCTGTGCCATGTCCTTAGTTCCTTATTTTCTAGTCATCAGAAGTTGTGCCGCGTCCTCAATCCGACCTGTTCTTTTCAGGTTGGACTTTAGTTCACGCTGGCGCTTTGTTTCAGCACTTGCCTTGCCTGGCGCTTTGGGCTTCACCGCGGGGCGAGCCTTCTTCACCTTTTGCTCTATGCTACCCTTGCTCTCTTGGAACTTCCGCCACTGGTAAGCGTCGTGTAAAACTTTCACGGTGCGCGAGTCGGAAATTTGATCAAGTTCGCTTGCCGAAAACCCATAGCGTTCGCCTGTAGCTCGCATTTCGGACAAGAGCTGCTTGCCTTTTGTGGCGTCAGCTAACTCGGGTATGTCCTGCATGAGCTTTTGGCGTTGCTCTTGCATGTATGCTTGGGTCGCCTTCTCTGCTGCTGCAGACTGTTGCTGCAACGTAGCTTGAACCTCAGCTTCTTGCTGCTTGAAGGCGTCTAGCTTTGAGTTGTATTCCGCCAGCGCCTGGATGTAACCAACAGGATCATCTTGGGCAGTTGACGGGTCTGGCGCTTGGGGCGCTTGGACAACGCCTTGCTTCGACATGGTTTCATAGAGCTGTGCAACACGTGCCTGCTCTTGCTGCAATGCATGATAGACGCCCTCAGCTTCTCTCTTCTGCTGAGCGACTTCCTTCATACCTTTTAGGATGTACTTCTGACCTGAATAGGAACGGGTGAGCTCTTCCCTGGTCACGCTGACGTCTTCACCGTCTACTTTGACAGTGAATGTCTCTGTTTCCTGGGATGCTTCCACCTCTTCGGGTTCGTCGTCATCCTCTTCAACGGCTTCTGGCTCTTCACCTTCACCGTCAAACTCTTCATCGCCAACATCATCGGCGGCATCGTCCTCTGTATCGGCAAGACCCTCTTCTGTGACAACTTCCTCCTCAGCGGGGGGGAGAAGTGTCTCAGCGGCTTGCTCAATAGTCATTATCTCGTTTGTGTCGGTCGCGTTATCCACGGTGCCGCTCCTTATTCCATTTTGAATTCGTGAACTTTGCTTACTATTTCAGCTTCAAGACCAAGTAGAGCGCGCGCCAGAACGTGCGCATTCTCTCGTTCATCTGTTGTTGTTGATGGGTCAAGAAACACAGCAACCTGCCTTGCTCGTATCCCCTCAACAATGCCAGCGAAGAAGCCGTTATCTATAAGGTCTTGGGCCATTGCGGCCTGCTCGCGAAGGTCAGGCATTGCTACCGCCAATCATTCGCGGAGCGGCTTGTGCTGCCTGCACTGCTGCCACGTCCACGCTCGTGCCATATTGACCCATTATTTTAGCCACCTCTATAGCCAATTCCTGCACCATCTTGTCACGGGCTAGGTCATTATCAATGCCAAGCTCGGCGCGCTTTCTCTGCTCTTCGGCCATGGCTTTTTGCCCATCCACGCGCAACTTAGCTATGTCTGTTTCTTTCTTGGCTTGGGCCTTTATTTGCTCCGCTGCAATCACAGCTTGCGCATTGATCATGTTCGGATCAGTTTGCCCTTGCGATGCTGCTTGCGCGGCCTGCGCTGCCTGATGCTTTAGCTGCGCTTCCATTTGCGGGTTCATAGGGCTGTAATATCGGTCTGAGTTGTACACACCGCCCAGCGCCTGAATGTCCGCTAAGGTGTTCCGAATCTGCGTTAAAGACACCAAGCTTCCAGCAATTCCCGGTGATTGCATGATGGTAAACTGCTGTTGCAACGTCTGCTGCAACGTCGCCATCCGCTCGCTTTTGCCGCCGCGACCAAGCCCGACGTTTATCGATACGCTCATATCTGAAGACCACCCGCGAGGGTCAACGGGAACAAAGCTGCCATTCACCTTTATTATCTCTTCAGCCGTCGCATGCTGGCGGATAAGCTTCAGAAGTATAGCGTAGAGCTGGCGCAAGCCGCCCTCACCTAAGTTTCTCGCCATCGCCTCGATTTGATCGTCAGCCGCACCAACTGCCGCGTTAACCGCTGTTGCTGTTGTGTTTTGCAGCGCGTCAGGGTCCAAGCCCATAGAAGCTCGGGACACACCCGTTTTATCTTGTATTAGCTGATCATAGTATTCCATCGCAGGGATTGTTTGACCTGCAGTGAATGGAACGGTGAACGGCGTTATCTGCGCTCCTGGCTGCCCCTTAACGCGAACGACTTTCCCGATTTCTTTGTTCAGAATGTCAGCCGTGTTTACAACGCCGTCATTGTAGGCAACGCCGGGATTGTTCGTAATGCTTATATTGTCGAGCATCCCGCGCCAGAGCGATGTCATCACGTTCTGATCTTCCATGATCAACTCAACAAGGCACGGAGAAAAAAATGAGTGGGGCTCAGGGTTTGCGGAAAACACAGCCAACGGCACGAAATCAGCATTATCGTAGCTTAGCAGCTTCATGCTCGCGCCAGCTAGGACCAAAGAATAAAGGAGAGGCGAGCCAGTTCCTTCAATGTCTATTTTCATATAGACTTCGTAAACTGAAACCGCCCTGGAGGTAGGGTCTAGGCTGCTGGACTGGTTATCTTCCACCGAATGCCCGCGCCGCGCCTGCTCTGATTCATCGCCGTTATCATCAGAGCCTAGGTCCCAAACATCGTTGAAGTCATAACCCATTTCCACAAGGTCACCGACGGTCATTTCAGTGCGGTGCCCGACTGCGTAGGCATCATCTATGCATGTGGCCTTTTCGTCCACAAAGAAGTCCTCAGGCGGGATGCTGGTTATCTTGATATCGCCAGCATCCCGCGTATACGAAACTTTAGCGTCGTGCGTGGTGACTGTGATCTCTGACCCGTCGGGCGCAGACTCTGCCATGAACATTTCTGTGTGCTCTAGGATTTCGGCGTCGGGGTCTGAGGCCACGCTCATGAACTCATCGTTGGTAAGCCCGGTGTATTCTTCCACCTTTACCGCAGATGTTTCATCGTAATATGCCTTTACAATCCCGGCCTTCTTAACAAGAGCGTCATGAAACGCATTGCGCAACACCGTATAACCGTCGTTTTGTTCCATTTTGTATTCGGCAAAGTTGGTTGCCTGCTCCGCCCCGGCAACATCCGCCGGTGTGCGTGGTACAAACTCCGCTGGCTTGTCATTACTCAGGAAGACGCGCAACAGTGAAGGCATGACCTGCTTGACCACATCCCGGCACTTGGTGGCAACAATCGAAGATCTGCCCTTGTTGTGCGCGACGTCGCTTTCGCCGTTGTAGAACCTTTGTGCCTTATTGCGCTCAGGGTCGACGTTAGATTCTATGTGCGCGATTGCGTCCTCCACCGCGCGCCGCGCGATTTCCTGGACTTCTTCTTCTGTTTTGCGCTCTAGATTCATGTTTTCCCTTTGGGCTTTTGGGGTACTATACTACCATTGCAGGTGCAAATCTAGTCCCCTAATGGAGACGCGGAAAGCAGGCCTAAAGTTCGAGCCGCTTGGTTTGTTCGCTCGGTGACCGGCGGAAGCAATTGGTTCCTTAGGTATGCTTGTCCTGCTGGTGATGACACGGCTCTGTTGATTACTCGTGGTGCCATTACAGCGCCCGCGCCAATGGTGGCGGCAAGCGCCGGGTCGAGCCCCATAGCAGCAGCCCCCAAGCCCGCAGCCGTTCCGCCCTGAGCGCCTGAGGTGAGTTCTCGGGCCAGGGTTCGCGGTTGGGTGCCAGACTGGGGAAGTGGTTTAATTAGCTGCACCCCTGCACGCGCCATCTCGTTTAGCTCACCGCCCCCGCGAGCGTAGAGACGCCGGTTTTGGGACACTAACGAGCTTCTTAGGTTCGCCGGGGTTATGATCCCCGAGGCCGCAGCCTCGCCAGCACGGGTGGCAGCGTCTTCTATGGCCATTAAGCTCGCCCATTCCTTGCGCGCCTTTGCTATTCTCTCCACGTCGCCAGACCTGCCTAGCCCTGATAGCGTTCCCTCCACGACATCGTCAAGAACGTCAATCATACCGACCGCAGCGCTTTTTAGTACGGGGTCCGGCGACCTGGTCAGCTTGCTAGCGACTGAACGCCACCTAATAACGCGGGCGGATGGTATCGCATCACCGCTGCGAAAGGCCCTCGTTAGTTTTCTGTGGATCTCCGCGATCAGGGGTACTTGGCCAGACTTTGCGGATGATTCACCATACTCACGTATCACCTCAGATGACCGCGTCAGCGTCTGGCTGGATGGTGCGATATCAACGCCCTTCGCGACGCTTTCAAACACATCCCCAATTCGTGCGTCTGCCTGCACCAAGACCTCAGGGGTGGCCAAGTCTGAATCAGCGCCGATCCTGCGAAGCGCGGCGCGCGTGAACTGCTTTAGTTGGCCGTCAACCATTTCACGGCCTGCCTTCGTCGCCGCCTCTCGGTATTGGACGGCCTCACTTCCCATCGCTTGGCCCGCTGTTGTCTTCACGCCTTCCCGCTCAAGGACTTGTGCAGCCCCCAGCCTGTCGCCAGCTTCGAGGGGTGTTACTGCGCGCCGCAAAGCTCTATTGCCGCGCGTCACCGCTCCTGGGGCCGCAATAGCCGCGCCAAGTCGGGCATATGGCTCAACCGCCGTCCCCTCTGTCAACTGCCCCGCAGCCTCGCTTGCCGCACCCGGAACGACGGCGTATTTAGCAAGGTTTCCGGCTCGGGCAGCCAATCCCGCACCGCCACCGATGGCCGCGCCTGGAACAAATTCACCGATGGTCCCGGCGTATTCACCAGGAGTTGTTTGTGCTGCTCTCGGCATCGCTGTTTCGGCTGCACCCATCATAATCCCCCCCAGGCTATCTTCAAAGGCCGGGGTCGGGATGCCGGTTATCGCGGTAAAGCCTTTGTCGAGAGCCGATTGGGCTATCGATGGAAGCGCTAGCAGTCCGGCGACCCCACGACCGATGCCCTTAGCCCCTTCCGCTGCGATGTCCGGTATAACCCCCCGGCCTTGTTGCGCTTGCTGAGCGCGCCGCGATCTTTCCCCCATGGCTCGGCCCCCCCGGCTTTGGCCTGTGGCCTGCGCGCGGCGCGCCTTCTCTCTCATAGCCCGCTCTAAAAGCGCTGCGTTTAGTGGATCTGACATTACTCGCCCCCCAGTTTCAGAATATAGGCGTCTAGCTCTTCATCGCTCATGTCTTCGAAGTTGGGAATACCGCTGGATGGTGCCGCCTCAGCCTCCGCGCTAATGAGCGGTTGCTCCTGCGTGCTAGCTGCTAGGGCGCGCTCTTGCGCCAAGATAGCTTCCGGACTCATGCCAGCCTTCATCCCCTCCAGCGCTCGACTTCTGGCTTGTCGCTTCTGCTCCAAGAGAGCAGGGCCATCGCCCGGCCTGGGTAGGTACACCTTCCCATAAGCCGATTCCTCTGAGTTGGTTATCGTTGCGCCGGTGTCTTTTCTGAGTAGGGCTTGAAGGAACTCATCACCAGCCTGCTTTGCCAACTGGAACTCGGGGCTTTGGAGCTCCCTAGCTAGGCCTGTTGGGTCCATATCAGCGAGGAGCTCCCACCTGTTTAGAAGGCTCTCGTCATACTCATCAAGAGAGGAAAGTGCTCCCTCAGCCCGTGTCGCATATGTTGCAGCCTTAGACTGCCCTTCATTTAGGGGCTTTATCTCAGCGCCACCTTGGGCGAACTGCACGGTTCCATCTGGAGACACGTTAAGTGCCATACCTGCGTCAGCGCCACCCTTGATCATGAATTGCTTGTACGCGTCAGAGTCAGGCTCAAGTCCAGCAAGAGCGGCGCGTTGCTGCAACCCTCTGACTGCCGTCGTCGTTTCATCCTCCTCGGAAAAATCAGCAATAAGCTCGCCAGTTACTGGATTAACAAGACGGCCATTGATCTCAACGCCCTTTTGCGCAGCAGGCGCTGACATTGCCGATTGCACGGCTGCTTGAGCCGGGATCGCCCCGCTTTCGACGCCAGCAGCCAAGTCGTCTTTGCCCATGCCTCGAAGCCACTCGATAGTCTTGTTTTTTACTGCTTGCGCTTCTCGCTTCTCCGCTCGCCCTTGGATGCGGCTAGACGCTGCCTGCTGCATCGCCTGGTTCGGATTCAGCGTCATGCCCTGCAGGCCAACGATCATGCGGTCTCGGCGGTCAGGACTTAGAAAGCCTTCATCCCCAAAAAGCGCGTTGCTCGCGGGGCTTCCGCCTAGGAGGCCACCATTGCTAGACCCGCCCAAAAGTCCGGTATTATTCCTAGCCACTTGGGCACCTCCTTCTTGATTGTCGCCTTCGAACTTAGAATTCCATTTACTTACAAAGTCTCCTGCCGTCATTCCAGGAGTGCCAGCGTTGAGACTTGCCGCCAATGGGCCGACCACATCCGATGCTAGAGCGTCAGGATTGGAAAGGAGCCTCAGCGCACCGCCCGCGCCCTGCTGATGAGCAAGGTAAAATTCGCCGGGGGTGATGCTTCGGCCAAGAGCGCGTTCCATAGCTATCTTATTATCGCGCGCCAGTCTCGCGGCTGCGTCAGACGATTGCTCAGGGTCTAACCTATCACTCAAGCCGTAGTCCTGCGCGGTGGAGTCTAGAAACTGGAATAGGCCTATCGCTGAACTGTTAGGGTTCATGGCATTCGGGTTAAGACCGCTCTCCATCTCCCCTATCCGTAGTAGAGTGCTAGGCTCAATGCCGTATCTATCGGCTGCTTGCCTAATTATGCTCTCGATATCGGCCATGATTAGAAGCTAAGCCCCAGGGACAAATAATCAAACAATCCTGGGGTTGATGTTGTTGTTGATGTCTGACCCGTTGGCACTGAAGACAAAGCCGAGAGGGAAGACGTTGCACTTGTGTATGGCGAGCCGGTAAAGCCGCTGTATTGCGCCTTGGCAGCGTCAATAAGCGCCTGCTGCTGCTGCTGCGCTAGCGTGCCTTGTTGTAGCTGCTGTTGCTGTACTTGCTGCCCCATGCCAAAGCCAATGTTCCCCAAGTTCCCGAGGGCGTTTGCGCCAGATAGGTTAAGGTTTTGGGCCGAGAGTTGATTTGCTATGTCCTGCTGCGCTGCGGTCTGTGCTTGGGTGAACCCCGCGCTGTTGAGTTGTCCAGATGCCGCCGCCGCCGCCTCCATGGCCGCTTGGTTAGTCGCGGCCTCTGCTATGCCGTGCCTGGAACCGCCGAACGCGCCAGCACCGGTTGCCGAAGCACCAACGCTGTTTATGCCCATCTGCCGTGATTTCTCGATGTCGGCAAGCGTCGTGTCAACCACTTGCTGCTGATATGGGTTTTGATAGGCCGAAAGATCCGCGCCAGCAATTGTTGCTGGGGTGTATGTAGACGCGCCGGTCGCCGCAGCCTGTGCGTTAGTTAGCGCGTCGGCGGCGCTCGTGTAAATGTTGGGCGTGGTTGTTGTGCCTGTTGTAGAGCCAGCCATGATTAAAACCTCCCCTGCCTTATAGCGTCACGGTCGCGGTCTCGGTCGATCTCGGGCCGGACATATTGCCCACTAGCTGACTGCGCTGATGGTTGCGCTTGCGGCTGGCTAAGCAGGCCATTTACCGGGTCCATTGTGAACCCCTGTATTGCTGCGTACTGTGCTGGGTTGGTCTCTCGGAGCTGATCTAGCGCCTGTTCATACAGTGAATACGAGGAATACCCTTGCGTACCGTCGCTAAACGTTTGCGCCTCGGGAAGCCCGGCTCCTGATGATGTCGGCATGCCAAATGCGGACGCCGCCTGGTTGGTCGCCGCGAACGCAGCCTCTTGGTCTGGTGTCATCGCCGCAACGTCCGGCCCCATATAAGGCACATAACCAACCTGACCGGCGGCTTGCCCCTGCTCAACGGCGGTCTGTGCCGCGCTGGATGCCCAATCGGGCAGGGCCACCTGTGTTGACTGGGAACCGCCCTTGCCTCCGCTAGACATATCATATACCTCTCGTTTGTGTGGTGCTATTATACCTCAAAGACCGGCATCCCGCAACGGGCAAGACATAACGCAGAAATCTTCGGACCAGCCTTTATCGCCGAGCGGCTTAATCCATCCGCGCCGTCCGCTCATCATGATGTCGCTGCACCCCTGCGATACACCCCACATCTTGGCGCTTTCCAGCATGTCCATGACCTGGTCAAGCACACCGCCTGCCAGGAATACATTCAATACGCGCTTGCGTGGGTAAACAACAATCTCGGTTATAGCTGCCGCTTCATCGTTGACCCATAGTTGCATTTTGGTGCTGTGAACGCCCTCAACTATATCAAGCCAATCATGGGTGCCGCCGGATCTATCAAGGGCGGGCATGAGAAGGTGCTTATAGTTTTCTATCATCGCGCAAACACCATCAAGGCCATCCCAGAGTTGACAACCGATCCCGCGCCGCTCGTCTTCACTTGCAGGGTTATCGGGCTGTCCCGAGTGTCAGCGTTGCCGATGTATATGAAGTGAGCGTCCAAGGCATAACGGTACGGTATGTTTGACCCGCTATCCATGCGCCCTTCTCTTTTAACTAGCGTGTATGCGCCAGCCCCAGACCCTAAGGAATAACGAAACTCGACATCCTGGTTATTCGTGCTCGGAGTTATCGTGAAATCTGGCCTAATCATTACAAATGACCCTATAGATAGCTGACTGACGTCGAGCTGGCCCGTGCCGGTTAGCATTGATGTTACGCCAATGGGCAAGTACTCGGTGTACGTCTGCGCTCCAAGGCCGTCGTTCGTTAGCGTTGCCCATGTGCCGCCGATTAGGGATATCGGAGAACCTGAAGTCGTAGCATCGCTATAATTTACCGTCCCCATCTGGTCCCGATACATCAATGGCAGCCACTCAGATTCAGATGAAACAACAGGGTGCCCCTGCGTTTCGTCCCATAAGATCACGCCGTTCTCAGACGGGTTGTCACCGCCTCGTTTCCACTGGAGGCGTGGCATCCATCTTTGGAGGTATGCATTTACCCCACGTGCCCACTGCTGAAGATTGGGGCCAACTGGTGGCGGTGATACGGTCATCTAACACCCCTCTGGTGCGCATCCAACCGATTTATCCCCACGCGCCAGTCTGAAAGCGACACGCCCTCAATGCGCATCCTGATTTGTCTGCCAGTGAAGCGCACATCAACAGGCGCACTCATCGTATAAGGGCCATATTCCCGCTCTTCGCCGTTAGGGTAGAATCGCGTCTTAAAGGTCGCGGACACGTCACCCACGGATATTTCGTCAGGGTACATCTTGTTGACGCTGAATACATTATCCCCCGAGCCAAGGCTTATAGGGCCGCTCTCTGCGTAGATGGTTGCGCCGTCGTAGTTGATGCCGACCTCATGTTCAAACAGGTTCATATCCACGCCTGCCCACATGGGGTGCTCATATACCCCACGATCAACACCACACGTCCGGTCTAGGCGTCCCGCGCCCCAGTGGCCCTCTTTGTAGTTATAGAAAGCATATGAGTTAACCTCATTACTGTCTTCAGACGGGTAAAAGAACCATATCTCCGATTCCTGCGCATTGGCCACGGCCCACGCCTTTGAGCTTTGAGGGCCGTTTATGTCCCCGAATACATGGTCCCAAACATCGCACTGCAACACTAAAACATCGGTTCCGGTGAAGTGATAGAACTCCTTGGTACCCATCCAGAACACACTATCGCCAACGGCGCATATAGCTTTCCTGGAAATTAGGCCGCACGATGTCCCCACCCTTTCAAAGCCATAAACGAACGGCGGTCCTTGGTATGTTGCTGTGTGTGCGTCAGTATCCGTGACGATAAGCGTTTGTCCCTTCGAGCGCACGCCCGCCATGATCTGACCAGACGTTTGAAGCTCAAAGTCACCGGCTTCATTTTCTGCCGTGGGGTCCCAGGTCGATAGATCTTCTCTATCACACCACTTAACCAGTCTCGGGTTACTGTCTGCTGCCAGGGCAAAGAGAAAGCGCTCTTCGGTGACGACAAGTGACCCGCATCCAGTGGGAGCACCTGTTATCTCAGTTGCCGCGCTGAGTGTGTCAAGCTCCCATTCGTACAGCTTCCCGTCCCAAGAGCTGCAACCGACAAGGTATTGCCCGAAGTTATCGAGAGCCCAAGTTGTTGCCTCTCCATATATCCCGGTATCTGGCCGCTCTACGCCATAGTACCCGACACCGAAAAAGCCGCCACCGAACCCAGTGTTGACGCCCGCGCTTTCACTGCCCGCGCTCAGGCCAGCCGGTGTTATGTCGCTGACTACTCCGAGCTGGTTTATGTGCGTTAGGCTGTCGTATGCACCGCCAACTATGTGTCTGTCAGATGAGTTGTCTTCCCAAGTATGCATGGCCCTAGGAATAGAGGTGAATGCACTATCTACGCGGGGCCTCCACCCGAACACGGGGCGAAGTGAGCCTTCCCTCCACCGCACCAAGTTGCAGTCGGTCCACCGCCCAGCGCACTCAAGGTCAGTGCCCATACTTCGCATCCCTGGCGGGATATCCAGCGGGATGAGCGCCATTACCGCAACTCCGCCCAAACGCTAAACGTGCCTTCGATCTTGTAATAGTGCCCAGGAGGCACCAATGCAGACATGTTGCTTCTATCGCCATTAAGCCCACGCGCCACCGTGACGCCGCCGCTTGCTGAGGTGGAAACTTTGAAATCGGCGTCATCATCAATGCTCGCCACAATGTTCACAGTGATAGGCCTTTCCTCGTCATTGTAATACCATGTGTTTGCCGACCTGCTGCTTGTCTTGTCTGACCAAGTCTGATTGCGACCAGAACACCTCCAATTTATCGCCGTCAGTACGCGCGCAGCGCTCATCAGCAGCGCGTCATCAGTACCGCCTCTAGCCTCTGTCACATTGGCCAACCCGTCAACGCCAGAGATCCCAGCGTTGGTCATGCTCGTATTGTCAAGCGCAGTAGCGGTTGTTGCGTTGCCCTGAAAGCTGCTTGCTGTGACTGACCCGCTAACGTTGACAGAACCGCTAGCCGTTATGGACCCGCCAACATCAAGGCTCCCAGAGAGAGCGCCAGCGCCAGAAACGTCAAGAGGTACCGTAGGGATCTTCCCTATACCCACACCCCCGGATATATTAAAGATCACGTTCCCATTAGACGCGCCATCGTAACTAAGCACCTCCAGATCATTGCCGTTCGAGACGTCTTTGCGGATACTCCAAACGCTAGTAGCGCCATCATTGAGGCGCAGAACAGAGTCAGCGCCCTCATTGTTGATGAGCACATCACCCGATGATCTGACCTCAGAAAACGACCCTGTAGCTGGCGTGTCCCCGCCGATAGCTGCACCGTCGATTGACCCGCTGTTTATGTCGATGCCCAGCACGGGCTCATCACCGCCAAGCAGGCCGTCCACGTCGGCCCAATTGTCATTCAGTTTCTCGCCCCATGTGTCCTGAGACGCGCCGACTTCCGGCATGACGAAGCTGTAATTTGTTGTGTTGCTGTCTGCCATTTTTGCTGGTCCTATCTAATAGCTAGCCCTGAGCCGCCCCACAGGCCGCCAGATGAGGCCGTGTTCATATCGGTCAATGCTTGGTCATAAAGGCTCTTCCACACCGCCAGGCGGGCGTCCTCTTGCAGGTACGGGGCGGTGTGAAGTAGCGCGCCATATATGTAGATATCCGGCGCTGCCTCAAGTAGCCAATTCGTTTCGGTGGTGTCTGATAAAGCTGGAAGCTCAGAGTAATATGTGATTTCACCGTCATACTCAGCGTCGGGGCTTGGATATACTTCAATCTGCCCAGCGGTGTTCACATAATAGCACGGCTGACCGGCTGTATCGCTCGACGCGCGATATTCCATCATCTTCGATGTTGCTAGCAGGTCAAGTTGGGTAGTCCCGCTGACCTCTATACGCTCCACCTCAAGGAACCCGCTCGGTATGTCTGTGTACCGGGAAGATATGGGATAATCCAATCGCTCAATCATCCTCCAATGCCGAAGGCTGCGATTCACAGAAGCCTCGCACAAAAGAATAAACGTCCCGATCTGCCCCGAAAGGTCATCGCGGTTCAAGGTGTCGGCAATCGTGGTCTGTAGCGTTGAGTAGGTCAGTGACATGCTTACCCCGTCATTGGTTAGGTATAATTATACCCCAAGAACACGGCCACGTCTAGACAGCTCACCAACTCACGCCAGCGAGATTCGTTCGCATAGGCTTATCCCAATCGCTGGCTATTCTGTCATAACCCGTCGCAAAGGTCATAAACGCGTCGGCGCCATTGGAGTTATCGTCATGCAGAGGGCGGTCCTTCCAGACTTCAAGGCGCTCGTTCCACTCTTTGCGGTAGTGCTTCAGGCGCTTAAGGCCCACATCACACGCGGCGTCATCAAAGTCGCAATTAGAAAATGCGGATCTAGCGGCCTCGATAGCGGAAAGCTTATTGCTAACTCGCGAAACGATTGAAGGCCTGAACCCCATTTCCTGCACTTCACCGACGCGGCCCTTATCCAAGAATAAATCTTCCCGGTCGCCATCGTGCGGCCAATAGTGATCCCCCCATGATCCCTCCTTGTCCCTTAGCCAGTCCTTTAGCCATATGAGGTAGTGTGAAATGTGCTCTCCACTGTTCTCATAGTATCCAATGAACCGGTCACGGCCCTTGATGTCCTGGTGTAGCCATATAGCCGTCTGGTCATTGCGGCCCAAGTCCCAAAACGTGTTGACTGGATAGCGAGGATCATACGGGAACCGACCAATGCTCTCGCGCTTGTTTGCGGCTGCGAGCTGCTGCTCAAAGTATGCACCCTCTAGCGCTTGCTCGAACGCCTCCTTCGGCGTGGCTGGGAATTCGCGCTTCATGGTGCCGCCCTGGACCTCGTCCTGCATAACCCACCACGCCCTCTGCCAGTCGTCCAGCTTCACGCCGTCATTATGCTCCAGATCCCGGAAGTACCGCTCATCCTCTGCCTTTACTCGAACGAGTGAAGGGTCAAGCCGGTATCCCTCATTTTCCCACCATGGGTAGAAGTGTATCTTCCAATCCTTCTTACTCAGCTCCTGGCCTCTAGCGTCTTTCTCTAGCGCGCGCTGGGTCATCTCAAAGAAATGCCCCTGCTGCCCCTCTGCTGTGGACTCGATAGTAATGTGGCCTTCTTCAGCTGCAGGGAAAGACCCTGACACGATCTCCTTAGCCTTGTCGGGATACCTGGCGCAGATCTTGCCGAACTCAGAAACATGCAATCGCTGAAACGTGCCACCCCGAGCTGAGTTGGTGACGATCACCGAGCTGTCATTCGCCAGACTGAACGTATCGGCTGCGTCGCTAACCGTTGGGACGTTCGCCCTTAGCCCTTCAGGCAAACGTGAGTAAGGGAACTTGATCTTTGTCTTTAGCAGGTTTTGGGCGTCTGGCTTTGTGTGAGCTATAATTGCAGCCGAGTAGTTTGGAGTCCACATGGCCTCATCTAGAGCGACGATGCAAGCAAGCGTAGAGAACCCTAGCTGGCGTGCCTTGAGGACTATATCGCGACCGTGGATGTTGGTTAGGTAGTCGTACTGCTGCTGGTTCGGCTCAAACAACACAACCCTGCCGGACTTACCTACGATGTAATACAGGTTGCTTAGTCGCCACATTGGGTCAGCGAAGTTATCGTGGACTGCGTTAATCGCCAACTCGTCGCCCGTTTGTTGCTACATGCGCCAGCAGCTCCTTCATTGGGTCCGCAACATCATGCTCGTTCTTCGTCTCTACTCTGTCACTGTATCCGTGCTTAGAAAGAACAAGTTTCGTTATCGTCGGGTTATGTTCGTTTAACAATCCCGCGTTTAGAAGAATATCTTCCTGTTTTGCTAGCATTTCTTCGAGCATGTTAGAAAATTGTTCTTTTCCAGACTCCTTAGCCCAGACGTGCAATGTCTCTCTTCTCTTCCCTAAATGTACCGCTAAGCCTGCCACGGAAGGTATTGCCTTGCCTGCATCCGCCCATCCACCGTCAATGTACTCCCGCGCCTTTTGCAGGAGTTCAGGCGTGTAGTCGGACGGCCTTCCTCGTGTTTCCTTCATGGTTACTGTCCTTTCGGGTGCAGTAGTGTCTTATTATACGGTGATTAGAGCCACTCTGTCCCCTGCCTTTACCTTAACGTCCAGAGATTGGCTTGCGGGGGAGTACCACCCGGTTGTGGCTGCGGCTGTTGGCGCTGGCCCCACTACAACATAATGTGCAGCGTCTGAGAAGATGACAGCCACGCCATCATCAAGTGCTTCAGATACGGTCGTTACACTGGTGGCGCTGGTGGTTATTGCCTCTGTTGAGGCTGGGTTGCGACTAAGGATGGGGCCTTGCTGGTTCCCATCTGTAGTAGCCATCTTTCCGAAGCTTACATATGCAGTTGCCATTAAGCTAGTTCCTCATGTTGCATTATGAGGTACTATTATACCTTGCCGATATGTGATCGGTCAAGATTGCTTTAATCCCCTATGGCACATGACCCCACGATTGCTGATGGTAGCTGCGTCAGCGCTTCAGTCTTACCCATCCCCGGGCTCTTCTCAATCACAACTCGGCCAGCAATGGTGTCGCTCCCTAGGTCGACGGCGCGCTCACCATTGCCAACATAACCGATAAATTCCCCAGTTCTCCTTTCAGACCACACTTCCCAATCGGGGCTGAGAGCAATCAGGCCGCGTTCTTCAGCGTACACCTGAGCCCTCATTTTCTCGGCAATCCGCCAATCTTGATTTGGATATTTCACGGCGAAAGTGCTCATGATTGCTCCATTAGTTCATCAAAGTTTAATCCTGCCTCACTATTGATCGTATCTACTCTCCCAATCAAAAATACTCGTGAAGCATGTCGTCAATCACAATGCTGTCGCGGCTCTGGTCTTCATCAGGATACATGGAAGACACCAGGCTAAACGCTGGCAGGCTACCCATTCCGTCAAGCTGAGTTAGAATTGAGTGCACGACACCCTCGCACCTTTTCTTGTTCGTCATCTCGCGCCCCGTGACTGGGTCCACGTCTGGCAGGTCCGCCCAGTGCTGGGCAACCACTCTAAACACGCTCATCATTTCGTCGCGCAGCTCATCGGGCGTAGTCTTATCGATTGTCATGTCCTCTCTCCTTCTGCATCTTCTGGGATCCGGACCTTCTGGCGGTCTTCAAAGTCGCACTCGGGGTTCCGATGTAGGTATCATCTAGCGCTTCTGCTGCTGCAGTGCAATCTTCCGCAAGGCAAAATCCGTCGCAATCAGTGCCATCATAGGAGGCCAACCCGAAAGGCTCGTTATTCTCTATGTACTTGGCCGCGACATTCAACATCAGCACAGCTCGTTCTAGGGCCTCTGTGTGTTCTTTAGTCATCAGAATCCACCCATACTTTGAACTTGTTAAACTTTTCCTCTGGTAGAATTATACTAGCTACCAGGGTGAATGTCAGCGCCAATGCGTTTATGACGAAAAAAGCAGACGCCAATACCAGCAATGACTTTAGCATGAAGGACGTCACGCTAAATGCATAAGTGATCAGCACCACTGATATACCCACGAGCACAGCTAAGAAAATGGCGGCTGTTACCGCTATTGTTGTTCTCTCCATCACTCACCACCTTTCCCAAGAACAAACGTAATCTCATCGCCTTCGTAGAACTTATGAACCGCAGACCCGGGTTTAAACGGCGCGCAAACATACAATACCCCGCTTTTTGCGCCCAGAGCGTAAGAATCGCCAGACTCATCTTTAAACACCAAGCTCCCGTAACCATCAACATAAGCCAAAACCTCGCGGTCATCTTCTTTCTGATCGTATTTAAACTTCATTTCTTATCTCCTTTTTCTGCAATGTCCGGGGCCTGGACCTTCTGGCGGTCATCAAAGTCGCATTCGGGGTTCTGCACGATCTCGTAGCCTTCCCGAAGCCCCTTTGTTTCTACCCGATACATAGCGCTTGGCTCCTTTGGTGGATGCAGCAGGGATCGAACCTGCGACCAAGGCGTTATGAGCGCCGCGCTCTACCTCTGAGCTATACATCCTTTTGTGTCCTAGAACGGCTGTTCGGGCCCGCCACCGTCAAGTGGGAAATCCATCACGATAACCTTGGATGCAGTCGCTCTCGCATCATCAACACAACTGAAGGCCTTGCAGTACAGCAACCGGCATTCGCGTTCAGCGGTCACCACAGCCCCGCCATCCTTCTTTATGGCTACGCTCACGATGTCTGGATAAACGAACGTCATTCTTCTTCTCCCTCATGAAAAATCATCAAAGCTTTTAGCTATGCAGCAAGAGGCTACAACTATTGCCGACACCACCCCCAACAAAACTATGACAGGAGCGCCTTCCCAATTCCCGACAAACAAAAAAAACATAACACGGAAGAAAGCCGTAGTAATAAAGGTTACGACCATCCATGCACACACGAGAACCACAACATAGTTAATCATTCCCCGCCTCCCTCATGGAAAAAGCACCAAGTATATAAGTCCTGTGAATGCTGTAAAATACACAAAAATCAGCATGATCGCCCATACAGGTTGCGGCTTCCACAAAGTAAATTCAGAGATAAAGTGGGCCATTGCCGTAGTGGCCAAGAGTATTGCGACGAATGCAACAACAGACACCGAGACGGCACAGCCTATGTTAATAACATACTTCATTCCCCGCCTCCTTTGATAGACAATCCACGATTAACCCACCAAATCAAGCACACCAAGATCATTGCCATAAAAACGACACCACCCAAATGCTCGCCAAAGATTTTCTCGGTTATCCCAACTATCGAAATCGCCACTACATGAATCACAGCACTCATTGCCAGAACACCGACCGCCACAGCGGTCGCAATGCTAATATTATATAATATCTTCATTTCTCACCTCTCCTTTTTCTGCAATGTCCTGGGGCGGCGAATCCATTATGTATTCACAGTAGTAGTCGAACCCGTCAGGCGCTTTCTGATGATTGCACTCCTGGCTTGTCAATATTATTCTTCCGTCTTCATCTGGCATTTCGCAGTCAGGCTCCGCCTCATAAATAACGATGTCGTTAACCCAATCCGGCCACTCTGGGTCACACGCATCGCTAGCAATATCGATTAGATTGCCTGCCTCGCGTGACGCATCTTTCAAGTCGCTATATTGACGCCACTCATCGCCATCGAATAAGTGGAACACGGTTCTGCCATCATATTTCATTTCTCACCTCTCAATCTTTCTCGAACGCGCCTTGCTTCTGCAAGCTCTTTCTGGCGCTCATATTCATCAATCATCGCCCAGGCCTCATCGTCCGACTCTGGCGCAGATGATACCAGCTCACCGCATAACTCTAGACCCGGTAGAGTGTCGCAATGGTCCTCTAATATCTGCCCAGGATCCGTGCCATAAAGAGTTATACCAAACGACAGTCCGTTTCGCAAGTACGACATTACGAAAGGTCTCATGCCCCCAATGGCCACGCGGTCAAACGCCGGGTGGTTCATCGGGGGAACGCCTCTACCCATCTCCCATTTCCTCCACCTTCATGGGCATCACTGCCTCACAGTTCCCACACTCCAAGAAAGGCTCAGACGTCTTCTCATCCCAGACAATAAAGAAGAGCTGCCCGACACAGTCAGTGCACTGGGACACAAGGGGGCCAGACCGCGCCAAGGGCAGTTGAATAACCTCACCAATCCCTATCCCCCTATCTCTGGGAAGTTGGGGGCCAGACCGCGCCAAGGGCAGTTGAATAACCTCACTCATCCCCCATCTCCTTAACCTCTCCCGCAACCTTTCTTAGGTGCTCAGCTGTGCGCTCAAGATCTAATGCCGCCCTTTCTATATATCCCAAGTACTCATCGGCTGTTGCGTCCAAAATGCCTGAGAATTCATATTTGGCAATGGTAATATCCTTCATAACAAGCTCAGCCCAAAGCATTTGATAATCGATTGTCATCTCTATTCCCCTATCTCTGGAAAGTTGCGGTCGATGGAATCCTCATCGATAAAGTCCACAGCCAAAACCCAAAACATCATGGAGATAATCCCTGCCGAACAAGCCGCCGACACCATAATGATAGCTGTGATCACGATGGACGGCATCATGTGCGCCAAAGAAAAAGCGTAGTCGGTCATTGCGCAGAAAATCACCATGCAACCAAACGTCGCTACTGCAATCGAAGCTTTCTTCATATCTTCATTCCTTTCCTATCCGCCAGAGCCAGAGCCAGAGCCATAGCCATAGCCAGAGCCATCGCCAGAGCCAGAGCCATAGCCATAGCCAGAGCCATCGCCAGAGCCAGAGCCAGAGCCAGAGCCAGAGCCAGAGCCATAGCCATAGCCAGAGCCAGAGCCATAGCCATAGCCAGAGCCATCGCCAGAGCCAGAGCCAGAGCCAGAGCCAGAGCCAGAGCCATAGCCATAGCCATCGCCAGAGCCATATCTCATCTTAAGACTGCACATGCGCCACCGCCGTTTCAATTGATTGACGTGCCTCATCTGTGCAAACTGTGACCGAGTAGTCCTCAATGATAGCCTTTTCAGACACAACTCCAGAAACCCGACTGTCAGTTGACAGTCCATGATTAGCCACACCCTCATACCAACTTTCCGTGGTTACTCTAGGTTCGTGATACCAAAGGCGACGCGCTTTGGATAGCAGAATGCCCGTCTCATCAGCATCGACAACGAGGCCCGCGTTAATCCCCTCGTTGCAGCTGCGAACAATCACATATTTACCAATGGACGATTTAGCCACGCCCCCAACCGCGCTCCCCGGCTGCGCATCACCTCCAAACATCTGCATGAATAATTTAAGTGCTTCGATTTTTTCCAACTCACTATCTCCTTTGTTGTGTACTTGCCCTTTGTCGCACATGCGCCAGCACGCGTCAACATGTTATTTGCAAATCCGCCGGCTAAAACGGCAAGTCATCATCTAGATCATACCCGCCACCGCTATTGGCCGAACTGCCCGCGCCGAACCCACCATTTGACGTACCACCTCCGCCGTAGCCACCACCTTGATCACCGCCACCAAAGCCGCTGCCACCTTCACCACGACCATCAAGCATGGTGAGCGTAGAGCCAAAGCCCTGCAATACGATCTCGGTCGAATAGCGATCCTGGCCGCTTTGGTCCTGCCACTTCCGTGTTTGAAGCTGTCCTTCGATGTAGACCTTTGAACCCTTCTTGAGGTATTGCTCAGCGACGCGAACAAGTCCTTCGTTGAAGATGGCAACGCTATGCCACTCGGTGCGCTCTCTGCGTTCACCGCTATTTTTATCTTTCCAATTCTCAGTTGTGGCGATGCGCAAGTTGCAAACCTTGCCACCTGTGTTGAAATTTCTAATTTCTGGTTCACGTCCTAAGTTGCCTATAAGCATTACGCGATTTAGTGATCCACTCATTTTCCTAAAGCCTTCTTGATTTTTGATATACCGAAACAAACTGTTGAATGGTCGCGACCAAACGCAGCGCCTATTTCACTCTTGTTCATGCCTAACTTATGGCACTGATAAAACGCGAATTGTCGCGCATTGGCAACTCTTGATACCTGCGACTTGCTCATGATTTCAGTCGTCAGAACGCCAGACGCAACCGCCACCTCCTTGACCACCTCAGACACTATCTTATCATCAAGTACCGTGAGTACCACCTCTGCATCCCTGGCGATGTCAGCCGCCCAAAGGTCACGTGCCACCTGGTTTTCCAACATGGCCACCGCCTTCATGGACATTGCGTTAGTCTTCATATCCCATCACCTCCTTCATTATGCGTCTTGCAGCCTCCGCTCTCTCTGCCTTGTCTCCCTCTGTGACTTCTGACTTAGCGATCAGCTCTGGCTGCTTGGGCGCCTTCGCCATAGCTTGACCTCTTCTCTTGATGACCTTCGCCTTTACCTCGTGCTCATTTGGGCACCGCCTGGGGTTTTCATCCAGGCAATCCGATATCCCTCGCTTTACCTCTGCAATGGGGTAATCGCGAAGGGCAGAGGTCCAGTCATCGCTAAGGCGCTGCTTCATGTCCTGCGACAAGTCCCGCCATCCAAATCGGTCAACTTTGGTGCTCACAACCTCTAGCTCAAAACTCACAAGCGCCGCGTTCTCGAACTCTTTCTGCTGACCGAATCGCTCTCCCACAGGCTTCATCAAAGAGGCTAGATCCTCTTTGGTCTTCTGGTGGTCTCCCACTGTGAGGCTTTTCGATTTCGTCATTCCATCTCTCCCCATTTAGCCATGTGCTGGCGTGTGGTATAAATTGTTTCTCCTTCGCGCTAAGAGCCGAAACCTGCCCAGAGAGGCCGAAGGCTATTTCATCAACGGTTGCGACCTTCAGCGCCTTTGCAAACGCCTTGCGCGCCGCCGCCTTGCCCACCTTGCGCGGGTATGCTTGCCAGAAGTCGTCAAAATCGTCCATCAAGACACCTCAATATACTGAGAGCAAGCCCATGCGGATTTGCCGTCAAATGGTTTTCCGTGTTTTTTTGAGTGGGTCTTAACCATGTGGCAGCGACCTTTAGCGTCCCCGCTCTTTGCCTTGTAGAAGTGACTGCACATCTCGCATCGGTGCTTTGGCGGGTATACCGGAAGTGACAATTGACCTTCCGTCACGTTGCCAAGTCGCCAAGACATGCTATCACCTTGATACTCTACGCGCTTAAGAAAATCACTCATTGCACCCACTCAACAGGACAGCCCCGTTCCTTTCCGTCATCGTCATATCTCCGGCGTCAGCTTCAATCCACGCAACATTTGTTTTGGACGTTGTCCCGCCTTGACAAAGTCGCACCATTCCCGAACCGAATGCAGCATATGCGCGGTCGCCACGCCGGTACATCTTTACTTGGCGATAAGCGCCGTTGTGCCGTGTAATGACGCACCCCTCTGCCACTTCAACAAATCTTTCCATCCTTCATTCTCCTTTTCTCATATCAACCTTCATGCAGCGCCCGACGTTTCCATATTTCTTTCCTTGGCTCTGGGGGAGTAAATCCATCCTGTTGCAAGGCCGTGGTTCACTGAGTTCCCAGCTAAATCAAACTTGTGATCTGATATTGTAACCTTCGCAAAGGACCGAAAGCCCTCATACCCATCACGAGCCACCCTGTGAATAACGCTATGGTTAAGCTTTAGGATGTGACCCTTTGGGTAAGTTTTAATTTCCGCCGCACCACAACTTGCGATGCGTTCCATTTGCTTCATAGAAACAAGATGGTCAGAGGAAAGCGAAAAGTTTGGCTCACGCTCTAAAAATTCAGTAGGGCATTCATCCGACCAAATATAGTTAACGTCATCCGTACCAAACCCGTCTGAATGCCATCCGTGTCGGTTCCCCATGTTTTCAGGACTAACATGAAATGTTTTTGCCGTTAGGTACACAAACCTATCACGCCAAGACGGCTCGTCTTTCAACGCCATCTCAACCATATATGAGTAATCAGACAAGTTTTGAGGAATCACCACATCCGCAGACCCAGCAAGGCTGATCGGGCAATACATCCAAAACATCATTTCAGGGTTGGGGTTCACAAAAAACCCCATGTCAACAGGAGCCGCCCCATACTTAATCGCCATTACGCACCTCAAATATATAAAGCATCAATTCTTGTTGGATATAAATATGAGCCATGCCAACAAAACTATGCCCGGACAAGTCATCTGGCATTGTACCGCCAGCCTTGTATGACTTGAAGCGGCGCACCTCACAATCGGCCTGCGTGTCTACCACAGCCCATAGCCACAGCATTCCGTTTTCTCCAGCCATTCTGATAATCTCAGCACCCTTTGGCAACGTCAGCTCGAAATCTTCCGAAACTGGCATTTGATATTTCCAAATTCTATTGCCACTCGCGCCGCTCATCATCGGCCCCCTTACAGACTCATCCCAATCTATTGCCATCACTCACCTCCTTCATGTAGCGCCCGACGCCCTGCGTCTGTTAGCGTGAAGCTAAACTCTTTAAAACGCTCTAGCCACCTGCCATCGTATTCTAGCTTGATCCACTCTTTTGCGTGGCAATTGCTAACGACTCGATTACTAAACCCGCTCACATCCTCGCCGCCGTTCATGTGGATGTGCTCTAGTAGCTCTTTTTGCTTAGGTGTCATTTATCGCCATCCAATGCGCTTAGAATGCGGTTCTCAAAGTCGGCTTGTGCTGCTGCTTTTGCGCTATCTATGTCTTCAAAATAAATCCCCCCACCTGGCGCAGAAACCTCTATAGCCCCATCAATCATGACTAAAAACCTTCCAGTTCTTGGCATGGCGACAATATGATACATAGTAGCCGTTGGGGTAACCGATGCAGGCAGTCCACTTTCTTCGTCATCCCACCAAACCAGCGGCTTAACCTTAGGCGCGGCCAAGTCTTCGCGCACATAACGCACCGCGCCGGGGTCGCCTTCGCTTGCGGGGTGCATAGATCCTGTGCCGTCAAGGTCTACCATCCAAATTACACTGTCTGCGCGTTCACCAGCCGTCATCCGTCCAGCCCCTCGTCTTCCATAAAGAAACTATCGTAGTTCTTTGCCATTAGCGCCTTCATGCCGTCCGGCAACTCAGGCATGGTCACGGACACATCCCGCTTCAGCATGTCCGGCTCGTAGTCGATGCCGTGCCGCTTCATCGCTGCCGAAAGCACAGATACCGCCACGCCATAGCGCCGGTGCGCCTCGCTTAGGCTCATGTTTTTCTCAGCGATATGCTTAAGAAGCGCGACACGGTCACGTGAAGGTCTACCAGCAAGGTCAGCCCATTTCTTTACCAATTCCGCCATCAGAACGCCTCCTTTTCTTCCCACACGCTAAGCCCTTCCGCGTGCCCGCATGTCTTGTGGTTGTCCTTAGCCCACGAATGGACAAACGCTCTAAGCGCGGGCTTGTCGTTCTTTGCTATCCAGTGCAGCAAGGCGCGCTCATCATCCACAGAATACTTGGTTGCCTTCCTCAGACCCTTAACATCCTTGGTTGACCGCTTAGCAGCTTGCGCCGCTTTCTCCGCGTCAATAGCGGCCTTTTTGAGTTCCTCAGCCTCTCGCACGCTCTCTATGTTGGAAGCGTCTACTTGGGCCGCCATCTCAGCCTTAGTGCGCGCCTCGTTAGCAACCTTCCAAGCTTCCCGTTCTGCGTGTGCCTTTGCGTCTGCAAGCTCTTTCTTGTACCCGCCGACAAGGGCCGTTAGCCCCTTGCTTATCTTGTCCAGGTCGTCAATCGTCGGCTTGTACTTTGCTATAGAGTCTTTCCAGACCTTGTGGAGCGGGGCGCTTTCAGCCTTCTGAGCATCTACAGCCGTTTTTTTAGCCGCCTTTATTTCCTTGTTAATCGCATCCACCGCGCGCATTTGCGATTCGCAATCAACCTTCTGCCCATCAAGCCAGTTTTCGGCCTCAGAAATAATCTCTCCATACTCTGCCGAAATCACCTCCAACGGGTCCAGGTCCGTTAAGTCGTCAAGTTCCGGGCCGCCGTTGTGCCCCATCTCTTCCGTCATGTCGTTTCTCCTTATCCTGCGCCCCTACTGTTGCACATGCGAATAGCGCAGTCAACAAGAAATATAATATCTGTCGTTATTCGCCCAGATCCCTAATGCGATAATAATCATCCCAGCTGCCAGGCCCCCTGATCGCCCTCATATCAACATAATTAATAGGCTCCATCCATTCATCTCTGCAATCTGTTGGCCCCATCACTATCTTAACTCCTGGCCTTTGTTTCTTGGCAAGCTCGTACCCTTCTTCTGGCGTCATTCCCTTATCCTTTGTCATTCTTCTAGATTGTCGCTGAATTGGCTGCACCCCCGGCCCCTTGCTTTTCCACCGCCCTAAGGCGGGAAGCAGCCTCTTTAACGATTACCTTCTCAGCCTTGGAAAGTGGTCGCTTACTTCCCATGTGCTCAAGCGCGTTGATTAACTGCTGTGTCGTTCCTGTGAACATTAGTTTCATCCTTTCGTTAGTAATATCAAATTCAGCATTCATCCTTCCCAGTCAGGACAAACCGCCGATGCCTCAATAAGTCCCAGGTCTCTTTCGCCGTTGCCGTCTATCTCAATAGCCCGACCTCCAACCGTCACAGTGTAGTCATCACCAGCATAATATGCGCCATACCAGGCCATTACTAAATCTATGCCGTCAAAGCCAACTGCAAACTTATGGGTGTCATCGGCGGTTCTGTTTGTGAACTTAATTACCGTTGTTTTCAACCGATTTATCCCTATCCCGTAACCCACGTGCTGCTCAGAAATACGTTGCTCGGCAGTCCTTCCCGCGCCAACACATACCAAACGTCTTTTTTGCTGTGACCCGCCAATCCCGTTCCTATCGGCGTCAACTCGTAACTGTCGTTCGGCGTGGATTTTGCGTACGCAATAAACCGGCAGATCGCCGCGTCTATATCGGCGAAGGGTATCGGCTGCAAATTGTGACCCTTAGTCGGGATTGCATACGAATGCCCCGTGATACCTTCCCCAACGCCATACTCTGCGCCGTATTTTTCTTTGGCAAATTTCGCCGCACCCTTGCCGTGGCGTCCAGCTAGGTTCGATCCGAAAACAAAAATATCTGGCACGACCAATGAACCTCTAGGTTCTTTCATAGCTCTCTCCTTTCGTTAGACATAGTTCAACCTCATCCTTCATCGCCTCGATCATATCGCGGGATTTGCTTAGAATATTCTCTAGTGTTTTGCGCGCTTCGTAAACTTCACCGGCAAGCTGGTTTCGATCATCCGCTATCTGATGCCGCCTAGACATATCGTGCAGGTTTTGCGCGTGGGTGTATTTTGCTATCGCACCTTCGATCTTGTCGATTTGCTTTAGGGTGTCGTTTAGTGCTTCAATCATGTTTATCTCCTGTATCTCTACTGTAATAACCTATATCCCAATTGGTGAGCCGGTTGTGTTAGGCATAGGCAAGGAGTCCCCAGCACCTGGCTAGAGTCATCCTCGCCCAAAGCAATCTTGCGCATTCCAATCGGAGCCGCCGGAGCTTATAGGCCCTCGCCCCTGAGCAAGAAGGGTTCGGAGTGCGGTGTAACTTGCGATAGCCCTGCTCAAAGCCACCGTCCCCCCATGCTTCACCGCCTAGGCTGCTGTTGCGGTTTGGGGGAGTCCCAGACTACCGCCTTCTCTGCACTCCGCCCCGTCTAGCTTTCGCCTTATCCGAAGAAGTGCACGGCCCAAAAAGGGTGCGTATGTGGAGGTATTTGGTTGAAAGATGGACCGGTTTGCGGTATCTATTCATTAGAAGCATCGAGATCTCCACAATCAGTCGGTGCTTCCAAGGCGGCGTTGAGGTGTGATGACCTCCGCCGCCGCTTTTCATTCTAGGCTATCGGATAGAAATGGCAAATAAGAAATTCTTATCGGTTAAAATTGGACGATTATAAATTCTTATCTACCTCAGTCGCCTCCGATCCAACTCACGACTATACGCGTCTTAGTTCTATAAACCTCAATGTCAGGCATCTTCTGATCGACAATACTTGAACCGTATAGAACTGATTTATTCGGTCCAAATTTATCAGGATAATCAACATAAAACTGAAACGCGGCCCAATGAGCTTTGTGGATCTCCGCCGATGGAAAACCCTTAAATAAAACGTCCGGAAACTTATCAGCCATATTAGGCTCCTTCCCTCTTAGGCAAGGTTGACCACTAGAACCCCTAGTGCATCTGACCTCGCATTTATATACCGCCACATTACTCTACGATATGGCAAACGACCCATACGAAATCACCATACATGCTGCCTTGGGCCTTAGCGGCGATTTCGTTCGCCTTGGACTCCGTTGAACATATAGCGATGGTTGCGCCGGTATCGTCCGCAAACACTTCCCACACCCTCTTAACTGGCTCTACCTCTACTGGCTCTAGGCATAGAAACTCCATGTCCTCTGGGTTTCTGATATAGCCCCCACTAGCCTCGTCAGACCACATGCCCGAAGCCTTGCTGAAGTAGGACATTCTCTCATCGCCCTCGAAGTACCTCACGAACTGGTCACTTGATTTATCCGCCTCACTCAGCGGCTCCCACGACATGCGGTATAGTGTTTCTTTAGTCATCGCGACGCTCCAGAAAAGCCTTTGCCGACTTTAGGGATTCAAACTCTGCATCTGGCAAAACACTACCACACAAGCAAAACGATGTTCCTCGAATATCTTTGCAATAGTTATCGCATTGGCTTACTTTAGGCGGGTTGATGTAGACATCGAAAGTATCGCCGTCGTATTGGGAGCAAACAATCACCCCTCGATCCGACTCCCATGTGTCGCAATATTCATCGTCCCCCTTTATGAATCTTAGGTTATTCATCTTCATTCCTACTCACCAATCGCTGGTTAACGGCGTGTCCCTAGGGACTTGCGCCCACAACGCCACGGGGTTTTTGATATATTCGCCATGATTGCTTATATACCCTGCCTCGGATCCGGCCCCGTAACCGTATAAGTTACACAATGGCGTGAACTCTCCTGCCGCGCGCTTTCGGCCATCAAGGAAAACGCCAAGACAATCTCGAAACATCTCAACCTCACAGACGCTAACCATCCCCCAATTGCCCTCTATGCGAATTTTATCGCCCACATACAGGCCCGTTTGGCTTTTTGCCGCATCATTCATCTTCTTTCCCCTTTATCCTCGCGTCATAGGCCTCGATAGCCAGATCCGTGTGTTCGCTGGTGCCGGTGTGACGCCAGCTTAGAATGGTGGCTTTGGACTTTCCTAGCCCCTTAGCCACCTGCGCAATTGTCTTATCACCTCGGCTGTCTAGCCAAGCTCTGTATTCGATAGGTGTCATGCCTTCTCCTTATCCTGCAATTACAGTAGTCCAGAAATAAGACCATTGCAAGCACTATTATTGCGGATTTGGCATTATTCTGAGGCCATATTCCCACAAAAGGAAACCCCCGCCGATTTCTCAGCAGGGGCGAGGATAAGTGAAATTCCGTGAGTGATGCTCTGAGGGATGGATAAGAGCGAGAATTTCTATACGTACATTAGCAGGACTAATCGACTAGCGCAACACCCTCAATGGGCCGAAGCTCAACAATTATCTCCCCACCCTTCCTAACCTCACCACGCACAAGCGAAATAGAGTGCCATTTTGCGTCGTCCACACCTATTGCTTCTGCGATAGCGTCAAGGCCGTGCTTGCACCGCGCAAGGGCATTGTCCAAGTCATACGCTCGCCGTGATGGTGGGTGAAACGTGATAAACACAACGGCACCCTCCCAACCTACTGGCTTTATGCCTTGAGCCTTACACAGCCAAGCGCAAGCAAGCTTATACTTTCGCGCTGCATCCCTTTTCCCGATGGTGTTCCGCTGGCTCCCATTCGGGTTATACCCCTTAGGTAGCCACGGTATTGTCACGCTGATCACCACCTTAACCACTCCAGCCACCGCTTCCATCGCGGCTTACTCAGAACGGCGTGTGTAGCTTCACGCGCCTCCCTCTCGGCCTTATTCTGCCCACGCGTATCACCGCGTTGTTTGGCCCGCTTTACCGCCGCGATTGCTTCGGATCTGGTCAAAGCGCGGCCTCCCTTTGAAGAATCCCGCGACCTATCAATTCAGGGATTTGTGGGATAACGGCGTTTCCTAGCCCTTTAAGTCTGTCCATCCTCTGGGAAAACCCATCATCCCCTCTACGAATTGTGGGTTTAACTCCCCATCCCAACACATCGAAAGGCTGATCTGCTTTCCAAGCATCTTGCGCCGGCGCACGGAACCCGAAGACGGGTTCCCTCTGTTCCGGTTGTCGCTTGCTGTTGGGGTAGGCAACAATCCAGACGCGCTCTCGGCGATGGGGAGCGCCCATGGTTGCCGCCGGTATGTTTTCCCACTCCGCATCATACCCGCACTCGGCCAAGTCTGCGAGTATTCGGCCAAACCATCCCCCTCGTTTCCCGCTAGGGCCACTAAGCAAGTTTGCGACGTTCTCCAGGATGACGTAGGAGGGTGAAAGCTCGCCAATAAGTCTAACGATTTCGGACCAAAGCCCTGATCTTGTGTCGACGCCCATTCCGGCTTGTCGCCCTGCGATTGATATGTCTTGGCAGGGGAACCCTCCTGTGATGACGTCAATTTGTCCAATTCCGTCTTGGACCAAAGTCCTTGCTGTGAGTTCTCGCACGTCATGATAGCACTTCACCTCCGGCCAATGCTTTGCCAATACTTTTCTCGGATAATCTTCTATTTCACAGAAGGCCACGGTTTTAAAGCCACCAGCCCTTTCTAGGCCAAGGCTAAACCCTCCGATCCCGCTAAACAAATCAAGCACATTCAAAGCGCGGCCTCCTTATACATCTCCAACACCGCTTCGAATTCGTCTCTGTCGTCAGCGCTCTGCTTGCGTAACTTGACGACCTCGCGGAACGGCTTAACCTGATAGCCGCGCGCCTTTAGCTCTGCTATGATTTCCTTCTGGTCCTCTTTAAGCGCGTCGATATCAGCCTGCACCCGCTCGTATCTCTCAACGAATGAGCGGAT